>NZ_FRFC01000002.1 GCF_900143675.1 Candidatus Nitrosotalea sinensis | reverse complement strand
AGAGGAGGCAAACGGACGTCGCTCAAACAGCCTCCTCTCTTTTTCCTCCATGCAAAAGAAATTCAAGGCGCCATCTAGGCAGAACGTCAAAAGACAAAAACCAAACCGACGAGAAGCGCGGGCATGCGCAGAGGTGTGCGTTGATAGCAAGCCCGGCAAGAGCCGGTTTGCTTTGCCCCTGCCCTAGATGGCGCCTTGAATTTTTGTAAGCGGGCGGAATACTGCATCATTTACAGTTACAATATCGACATTCCTTCAAGAGAAACAAGGTGTAATCCCAAGCCTCCTAGCCATTACGCCTGCAGGCCATGATGACCAGCAAGACTTCAAGCAGGCAATAGATGCAGTACAAGACAGTGTTAACGCAAACCTCTGGCAATCAGATGGCATCCATCTAATTGTAAAGAAAGGCGATAAGGTATTTGACTATGAAAAACAAGCAGTAGATCATCTAACGGATATAATTAAGGAAAAGAAAGAGTCATCATCAGTAGTAACTACATTACAAAATGACATATCAACACTAACTGATGTAGACCAAAAACTTGCCACGACTGCAATCTCTGATGCTAACACTACTGCCAATGGATTGACTGGTGACCATGCAAAAGATGCACAAAATGATATTACACAAGCACAAAAAGAGATGACACAGGCATCAACTGAGATTGGCAAGGGACAATTTGCAGCTGGAATAGAACACTACAGCAATGCATGGAAGCATGCCGAAGATGCAATCACAGATGCAACTCAGAATAATCACTAAGACTACGATAGTAACAACGGAAACGACAAGTAACTAATCTGAATAAAACCACTCAGGGGTCTGTCTAATGTTTTTTCGATAGAACATGACTCATCTACTCTAATTGAATGAGAAATGAAATAGACAAAAATGGCTTTTAATTGTAAAAATTTTGACTAAATGAAGGTTCTAGACGGTCATGATGTACTTGAACAGGTATAGTACGCCTATTGTTGAAATTACATACACCATTGGTTTCCATGCTAATACTGGAAAACTTGGGGTAACAAGTTTGACCTTGTAATTGTCCAAAACTGTACTTACGTATTTTCTAATTCTTTCATTCCAAATCTTGTATTCGATTTGGTGTTTTTTCAATAATTCTTCTACCTCATAAAATACTGGAGTTCTTTGGCAAAACAAATGTTGAAGGTAATCTCTTGATACTTCTACTTCTGCCTGTATTGCTACTAATCCCTTTTTCATTTCTAGCAGTCTTACATGCATCTCCCATGGTTTTTTCAATTTGAGTGATAAGCCACTGCCTATCTGGGTCTCTTGTTTGTGTTCGAATTTTACATGAGTAAAGCCTTCGTTTGAAAAGATCTTTAGCAATTCTTCTACACTCTTCTTTACTACTATGGTAAGCTGTTCAACTCCTTTAGTATCCACCATGACTTTGTCCTTCTTACCGTCTAGAAATGACAGCGTCTTGGGGTATCTAGTAAGGAACTCTACCATAGCTTGCCGTCCATTGCAGCTCTATTAAAACTATAGTTGTGTTAAATCCTCGTACCTAGTCCACGAACATAGACACATTGTTCGTATGGTATGGCCATCTCGTCCTCTCTTATCTCTCTGTTAGTCAATATTGCATCTGAATCTCTTATCAATACGCTTGGAGTGGCATCTGAACCTTCTCCCATCTTTAGATTTGCAATAGATGCAAGATCATCAGCCACTGCTTGAAAAGTTACTTTGAGAGAATTTCCATACAGATCTTTCTGTCCTCGAAGATCTGTTGTAGGTTCTATACCTGCACATGATATTGCAACTCCTACGGTTCCTACTCTTCCAGGCATCAGTCTACTATCTGCAATTATTATTCCTACATGTGTGTTGTATCTTAGTAGAAACTTTCTTCTCAGATGTTCTGCTTCACGATATGGTTCATTTGGATAAAGAACTATGGTTCCACCCTTGGTATTTGATTTGTCTATTCCTGCATTGGGTGCCATTATGTTATCTGATGATGTTATGACAAATCCTGGTATTCCTCCAAATATCGTATCTGATTCTCTTAAAATTATTTCAGCCATGTTTGGTTTCATTTGAAATTTTTTGCCAATTTCTTCTGCATCCTGAGATGCTATGACTTTACTGGCTTCCAAAACTCTTCCCTGTGAATTTGCAACATATTTGCTTGAAATTACAATTACGTCTCCATTTTGTGGGGTGGTATTTGCGTTACCAAGATCCGTTACAAGACTTTGAAACAAATCAAACTTTTCTTTCTTTAATGTAGATTTCAAGGGAATAACTGTGAGCGTCATGTTGTTTTTAAATAGTAATTACTATTTAGGGTTCTCCAAACATTTTAATTTCTACCACATCAAGTTTTGATATTGAACATTACTGAAAAGATTTTAGCTCGTGCTTCTGGAAAAACAAGTGTCGCTCCTGGAGATGTAGTATTTGTTAATGTTGACAAGGTGATGGTACATGATGTATCAGGTCCTGGTGTTCTTGCAGTATTTGAAAAACTACGAAAGAAGGGCATGACGATTGATAAGATTTGGGATCCAGAAAGAGTGTGGGTCGCAGAGGATCACTTTGTACCAGCCGCAGACAAGATATCTGCACAAAATGTTGTAATGTTGACAAACTTTACAAAGCAATTTGGAATCAAGAAACATTTCAAGTATGGAATGGGACAATATGGGATATGTCATACCTTGTCTCATGAAGAGGCAATGGTACTTCCAGGTGAGGTATACGTAGGTGGTGACTCTCATACTAATACTACTGGTGCCTTGGGTGCATTTGCTGCAGGGCTTGGACATACTGATGTTGCATATGTATTGATAAATGGAAAGATTTGGTTTAAGGTGCCTGAAACACTATTTTTCAAACTTAATGGAAAACTTCCTGATCATGTGATGGCAAAAGATTTGATCTTGAAGATAATTGGTGACATTGGGACTGATGGTGCAGCATATAAAACAATGCAGTTTGGTGGAACGGGAATATCTGAAATGTCTGTTGAAGGCAGACTAACCCTTGCAAATATGACTACAGAGGCTGGTGCTAAAAGTGGAATTGTTGAACCGGATCAAAAAACACGTGATTATCTTGCTGCTAGGGGAGTTACAAAGTACAATGAAGTGCACAGTGATCCGGATGCACAATATGAAAAAATTTACGAGTATGAAGCATCTGAAATGGAACCAATTGTGGCAAAACCATTCTCACCTGAAAATACTGTTGTTGCACGTGATTTGTCATCTGTTGAAATTGACAAGGCGTACATTGGTTCGTGCACTGGTGCAAAGCTAGAAGACTTGGAGGCTGCAGCAAAAATTCTAAAGGGGAAGACTGTCAAGGTAAGGACTGAGGTATTACCTGCTGCAATGTCAATATTTAGAAAAGCAATGGATCAAGGATTGTTAAAAATTTTCATGGATGCTGGTGTTGTTGTTGGCCCTCCTACATGTGGAGCCTGCTGTGGTGCTCACATGGGAGTATTGGCAAAAGATGAGATATGTGTAAGCACTACAAACAGGAACTTCCCAGGAAGAATGGGTCATGTAGAATCTCAAACATATCTTGCATCACCACTTGTGGCAGCTGCATCTGCAATAACAGGAAAAATTACTGATCCGAGGGATATTAGATGAAAGGTTCTGTAATAAAATATGAACGGGACAATATTGATACTGATGTTATACTACCTGGTCCATATCTTAAGATTCATGATTATGCAGAACTTGCAACACATGCTATGGAAGGACTTGACAAAGACTTTCACAAGAGGGTAAAACCAGGTGACTTTATTGTAGCAGGAAAAAACTTTGGATGTGGTTCTTCAAGAGAACATGCTCCTATAGCTTTGTCTCATTCAGGAATAAAGGCGGTGCTTGCCTTATCTTTTGCAAGAATATTCTATAGGAATGCAGTAGATGGAGCATTTTTGTTGCCTATTGAAATTGATGAGAGTGCATACAAGGACATATCTGATAGCGACTCGTTGGAAGTTGACATATCTAAAAATGAGATCACAAATCTCACCAAAAACAAGGTATACAAAATGAAGCCTTTTCCAGAAATAATAGGCAAAATAGTAGAAGCAGGAGGGCTTTTTAACTACAAACCCTAGTTTTTGGAAACTTGATTTCTGGTATCCCTATATACTGTCTTGCGTTGCTAGTCCAGGAATGTCCAAAGATCACACTATGTGTTGCGTTGCCAGTCCAGACATGAAATCATATACAAATATGATGAATATTTGCAGTCAAGCCTGGAAAATTCTATTTTATACTATTATATCTCCGGTTCTCACAATCACTATCTGAATGCCGCAGACACTTTTTGAAAAGATTTGGGACTCTCATATAGTAGCACAAGAAAACGGTCGTTCTCTTCTCTATGTGGATAGGCATCTTGTACATGAGGTGACATCTCCACAGGCATTTGATGGTCTACGAATAAACAAGAGAAAAGTCAGACGTACCGATCTTACATTTGCAACAATGGATCACAATGTTCCAACTAGTGATAGATCGTTGCCTATAATTGATCAAACATCAGCAACCCAGATCAAAACACTTGAGAAAAATTGTAAAGAATTCGGAATTACATTATTTGATATTAATAGTCCAAACCAAGGCATAGTTCATGTAATAGGTCCTGAACTTGGTATCACACTTCCTGGTACTACTATTGTCTGTGGCGATAGCCACACATCAACACACGGTGCATTTGGTGCACTTGCTTTTGGTATTGGAACAAGTGATGTTGAGCATGTTCTTGCAACTCAATGCATCATGATGGAAAAACCGAAAACTTTTGAAATCAACATTTTAGGAAAGAGAAAAAATCCACATGCTATAACAGCAAAGGACATTATTTTATCAATAATTAAAAAAATTGGAACAGCTGGAGGAACAGGGACAGTGATTGAATATAGAGGCGATGCAATATCTGAATTAACAATGGAACAGAGAATGACAATATGTAACATGTCTATAGAGGCAGGTGCCAGAGCAGGATTGATTGCACCTGATGAAAAAACATTCCAATATTTGCGTGGAAGAAGATACATTCCAAAAAATTATGAGGAATATGTGAATATGTGGCGTGAAAATCTAAAAACAGATAGTGGAGCAAAATTTGACAAGTCCTTTACGCTGCATGCTGATAATATTGCACCACAGGTAAGCTGGGGAACAAATCCTGCTATGACTAGTGATGTTACTGAGAATGTACCATTTCCTACTGAATATGGAAAAGGTAGTACTGAACAGGAAAAAGGAGCTGAGAAAGCATTACAGTATATGGGTCTCAAACCTGGTACTGCAATTACTGATATTGTAATTGATAGAGTATTCATAGGCTCATGTACTAATTCCAGACTTGAAGACTTGATGGAGGCTTCCAAAGTTGTCAAAGGAAGAAAAGTATCCCCCAAAGTAAGAGCAATGGTTGTTCCAGGATCCCAGCTTGTAAAGAAAAATGCGGAAGATCTCGGACTGGATAAAATATTCAAAGATGCTGGATTTGAATGGAGAGAGTCTGGATGTAGCATGTGCCTTGGTATGAATCCTGATATCTTAAAAGCAGGAGAAAGATGCGCCAGCACTTCAAATAGAAACTTTGAAGGAAGACAGGGTGCTGGAGGAAGAACTCATCTTGTAAGCCCTGTGATGGCTGCAGCAGCTGCAATTTATGGACACTTTGTAGATGTACGAGAATTGGATTTGAACTAACATGGAACCTTTCAAAAAAATAAAGAGTGTTGCTACGCCGCTTGATAAGGTAAATGTCGATACTGATCAAATAGTACCCAAACAATTTCTAAAATTAGTTCAGAGAACTGGATTTGGTCAATACTTGTTTTATGATTGGAGATATGAAAAAGAAGATGTACCAAGAAAAGATTTCATCTTAAATGATCCTAAATACAAAAATTCCAAGATCTTACTTGCGCGAGACAACTTTGGTTGTGGTTCAAGTCGTGAACATGCGGTATGGGCGCTTGATGACTATGGTTTCAAAGTTATAATATCTACCTCATTTGCAGACATTTTCTATAACAATTGTTTCAAAAATGGGATCTTGCCTATCACAGTGTCTGAAGAATCGCTGCAGAAATTATTTTCAGTAAAGTCTGAGATTGATGTAGATCTAGAAAATCAATCTATACGTGCAGATGGTTGGTCCATGTCATTTGATATAGAACCACACTGGAAAAAAATTCTGCTTGAAGGTCTTGATGATATTGCAATAACTTTGTTACATGAAAAACAAATTGTGCAATACGAGCAAACTCACAAAATTTAATCTAGTTTTTTTATTATAGTATCTACCAATTCTTTGTTTCTTTCTACGCGTGTAGGAGAATCAATGTCTAGCCACTGAGTTTTTCCAATGTCATATGCTGCAATACTTCCTTTCTTTGATAGTGGCTGTAAAATATCATATGATAAATTCAAGCTCTTCTTTCTTTGTTTTTTTATTTTGATTGTATCAATTATTTTAGAATTGATGATGTATATTCCAAGGCACTCTGCCATCTGTAGTTCTATTGTTGGTTTTTCTTTGAATTCTTGTATTATTCCATCCTTAACTATTGCAAAACCCGTTTCTTCTTTTCTGTATCTTCTTACTGCAATTGTTGCATCTACTCTAGAATCTTTGTGAAATTGGCGCAAATTGTCTATATCTATTGGGCACAAGTTGTCTACAAACCATAAAAGAAAATCACCGCTCTTACCTATTGCTGTCTTGAGATGTACAAGATCTCCCCCTGTACCACTCTGTGAGTCCTGGATGAACTTGATTGGTTTTTTAAATGAGATGTGATTCTCAAAATATTTCTCTATTTGTTTTCCAATGCCTGTGAAATCACCTAATATGATTATCTCATCTATGATGTCAAATTTTGATAGGTATTTGGCAATATGATATACCAAAGGTCGTCCTTGTACTGGAATCATTGCTTTTGGAATATAATCTGTAAATGGCCTCCCACGTATACCGCGGCCTCCAGCCAAGATTACAGCTTTCAAAGCTATCTGTAAGACTTTTGTTTTCTTCTTCTAGCGCCTGGGCCACCAAATTTCTTTGGTTCTTTTCTTCTATCGTCGCCGCTTAGCAAGTGTTTGTCATAATCGTTTAATCGTTTTCTAAGATCTTCTCTAACTGTTCTTGTGAGTGGGTGGTCTTTTGGTTCTTTTCTTGTTTTTGTCCAACCTGTCATGGCTCGTGATATTGCAATTGCGCTTGCATATGACTGTCCCATGAATCCTCCTCCCTTGACTCTTACTGAAAGATCTATCTTGTTTCTAATGTCTCCTGCAACTTCTAGTGGTCCTAACATTACTTCACGTGCCACTTCTTGTTGAACCATTTCTACTGGAATGTTGTTAATTCTTACTCTGCCTGCTCCTTTTGTAATGAATGCATGTGCACGAGCAGTCTTTCTTGATGCGTAGTAACTTTCTAGTTTAACCATTATTCGTGCCACCCTACCATTCTACCTAATTCTCCAAGAGTTGTATAATATGGAGAAGGTCTTCTAATTTTAGCATCTTCAAACTGTGTTGTCTTTTTAGATCTTAATTCATTTGGTACTCCGAGATATGCTCTTAGTCTTTTCAGAGATGTCTTGCCTGAAGGCTTGTTCTTTGGTAACATGCCTCTGACCATTCTGCTTATGATTGTGTCTGGTCTACGAGGGTGGAATGGACCAAATCTTGGATTGTTGATACTTGCAATCTCTAAGAATTTTCTATATTGTTCAATTATTGCATCTCTGTCTCCAGAAAGCATGATGTTTTCTGAATTGACAATTGATACTCTGTTTCCTTTTATGAGAAGTTTTGCAACATGAGAGCATAATCTACCAGCTATCATGTTTGAACCGTCTACTATGATAGTCTGTGGTGCTGTATTCTTTGATTTTACTTCGGAAACTTGTTTAGCCAATTATTTTCACTCCTTTTCCTGTTGGATGATTTTTAATTATTTGCGATATGTCTAATACTTTTCCGCCTGATGCAGTTACTTTTTTTGCACCTGTGGTAGATATTGAAAATGAACATAATGTGATTTTGTGTGACAAGTTTCCAGTTCCTAGCACTTTGCCTGGAACTATGATGACATCATTGTCTGCTGCAAGTCTGTCAATCTGACCTAGATTCATTGTCCTCTTTGCTCTTGTGGGTTTCAAGGCCAGATCTGCTAGTCTTTCCCATATTGGAGCCTTGTTCTTCTTCGAGGCTACCCGCAAAGTATTGACCATTTGAATGACAACTTGATTAGTCATGTGTAATATTGCCCACTTTTACCCAAATATAATATATGATGCTCAGCCCAGGGTGGCTAGATTCTTTTGGAACTCATCTAATCTCTTTTCTAGTTCGTCAATTGAAGCACGAAGTACTTCTTTTGGAGTTAGACTGCCTGTAGTTTCTATAGTTAAAATGTGCTCATTTGGATTATTTGTAGCAGTAAGAATTGCTATTGTTGCAGAGTTCCATTTTGCATGATCGTTGCCTCTGCCTAGTCTTGCATATGCCTCCACTTTTAATTTCTGACTTGGAGCTAGTGCAACAATTGGAATATTTGGACTGACTGGCTTGACAACTTCATCTTCTGAACTGATCTCTGCTGATGTAATAGTGCGTGTTGTATCAGAACTGCCTGAATCTAGTACAAGTAATACTCTGCATCTACTGCATCCAAGCTCACTGTGGCAATCACAGGCTGATGGTTCTACAAATCTTGACAGATCTGTTCTAAGTGGCACCATTGCAAGCCTATGTGCTACTCCTTCATCTGGTAAAACTGAAGAATTTTCGATAATTACAACGTCGTCAACTGCAAATGTAGGAATTCCTGCTAAACAGATTCTTCTAAGTGCATTAGCGTATTGAACAGGTATGTCCTTTAACTTGACAACCATATTGTTACCACTTTCTTGAACAATTTCTAAAGAAGTCAAATCTTACGAAAAAAGGCTGAAATTCCAAATAAAAATCTAGCGAGTTTTTCTTTATAGATAAATACCTAGCATGAATACCCCAATTATGGATACAAAAGTAACGATTGTGAGGTTCTCAGTAGAAGGAGAAAAATTTGAGATATTAGTAAAGCCAGATCCTGCTCTGGAGTTCAAACTAGGTAAGCGTAAGGACATCTCAGGCGTCTTAATTTCTGATGAAATTTACTCTGATTCCAATAAAGGTACTAGAGCATCTACTGAAAAACTCATGAAAGCATTCAAAACAACAGATCCCGTTGCAGTTGCAACAATAATGCTCCAAAAAGGAGATCTAAATCTTACTACTGATCAGAGAAGAAAAATGGTATCAGAAAAGCGTAAACAAATTGTTGACTTTATTTCAAAAACATATGTAGACCCAAGATCTCATCTACCACATCCCCCACTTAGAATAGAACAAGCCATGGATGATGCAAGAGTATCAGTTGATCCTTTTCGAAATACTGATGAGCAGATAAAAGAAATACTTGAACAACTTCGTTCTATA
This sequence comes from Candidatus Nitrosotalea sinensis, assembly GCF_900143675.1. Taxonomy (NCBI): domain Archaea; kingdom Thermoproteati; phylum Nitrososphaerota; class Nitrososphaeria; order Nitrosotaleales; family Nitrosotaleaceae; genus Nitrosotalea; species Nitrosotalea sinensis. The sequence goes on along the minus strand of NZ_FRFC01000002.1, from coordinate 30,880 downwards.
ATTCCATTAAAGTCTGAAAACATGCTTCTTGAAATTTTAGTACCGGCACAATTTGCAGCTCAATCATACTCTGTCTTGAAATCTTTTGGAACTTTGAAAAAAGAAGAATGGCAATCAAATGGTGCACTTAAAGTAATACTAGATATACCGGCGGCGGCAAGGGCAAATGTAATGGATAGATTAGGTTCTGTAACAAAAGGTACTGCTTCTATTGAGGTTGCAAAATGATGGATGTAAAAAGAAGATATGTTATTCCAGGCGACGTTATAGCAACTGGACCTCTTCGACCAGAACAAAATGTATACCAAGATGGAGATAGAATGATCTCAACATGCGTAGGTATATCTGAAATTTTCGATAATTCTGTCAAAGTCATCCCTCTCACTGGAGGATACATGCCAAAGACAAATGACTTGGTTATTGGCAAAGTAATAGGAACATCCCCGCTGTCTTGGGAATTTGATATCAATTCTTGCTTTGTAGGATTTTTACCGGCTCAGGACGTTTTTGGCAGAGACTATTCTCCTACCAAAGATGAATTAAAACAGAGACTTGATGTAGGTGATTTGGTTGCTACACGAATTGCTAATTTTGATAGATCAAGAGACCCTCTCCTTACGGTACAGGACAGAGATCTTGGCAAAATAGAAGCTGGAGAACTAGTAGAGATCTCTCCAAGTAAAGTACCTAGGTTGATTGGAAAACGTGGTTCTATGATCCAAACAATAGAGATGGCTACTAAAGCAATTATAACAATAGGTCAAAATGGGTGGGTTGTAATCTCTTGTGAAGATTCCGAGGGATTATTAAAGGCAGTAGAAGCAGTGAAAATGATTGATGCCCTTGCGCATACACCGAATTTGACTGAAAGAGTCAAATCTATGCTTGGGGTACCAGATGGTGAAAATAATGACACAATTAATGACTGAAGATGGAATAAGATGTGATGGTAGGAGATTAGATGAGCTTAGAGATATCTCAATTAAGGTAGGAGTACTAAAGAATGCAGACGGCTCTGCGTATATTGAATTTGGAAAGAACAAGATCTTGGCAGGAGTATTTGGTCCTAGAGATGTTCATCCAAAACATATGGCAAATCCAGATTCTGGAATTTTGCGTTGCAGATATCACATGTCTCCTTTCTCTGTAACTGAAAGAAAGAATCCTGCTCCATCTCGAAGGGAAATTGAAATTTCCAAAGTTATCAAAGAAGCATTACAACCCGCTGTTATACTAAAAGACTATCCACGTACTGTTATTGATGTATTCATCGAAGTACTACAGGCAGATGGAGGATCTAGATGTGCTGCACTTGACGCAGCAGCAGTAGCTCTTGCAGATGCTGGAATTCCAATGAGAGACTTGGTGTCTGCATGTGCTGCAGGTAAAGTGGAAGATAAGATAGTTCTTGATATCAACAATGAGGAGGATCAGGAAGGTCAGGCAGATATGCCTGTAGCCTTGATGCCCAATATTGGAAAAATTACTCTCTTACAACTTGACGGTATACTAAAACCTGAAGAATTCAAAACATGTATGCAAACTGCATTAGTTGGTTGTAAACGTGTGTATGAAGTACAAAGAAAAGCATTGATGGAAAAATACTTCCAAAGCGGTGAACAATAGATGGGTTCTCAAATACTAGATCAATTAAAGAAAGATAAAATTCTTGAACTTATAAAAACAGGAAAAAGAATTGATGGTAGAGCACTAGACGAACAAAGACCCATAGTCATTGAAACTGGAGTAATTCCAAAGGCAAATGGTTCTTCAAGAGTAAAACTAGGAAACACTGAAGTCATAACTGGTGTAAAGATTCAACCTGACAAACCATTCCCAGATCTTGGTGACAAGGGTATCTTGATTTGCACTGCAGAGATTTTACCCCTTGCAGATCCAACTGTAGAACCAGGTCCACCTAATGAGGAAGTAATTGAGCTTGCAAGAGTTGTTGATAGAGGTATAAGAGAAACCGAAATGATTGATTTACATCAACTTGTTCTAATTGAAGACAAGTCTGTCATCGGTATGTTCATTGATAGTAGTGTGATAGACTCTGGTGGAAACTTGTTTGATGCCTGTTCATATGCTTCTGTGGCTGGAATACTCTCTTGTACTGTTCCAAAATATGAGATAAAAGATGATGCTCCAGTTCTTGTAGAAGGAGTAACATCCAAACCACCGATAAAGACTCTTCCAGTTTCAGTTACAATGGCAAAGATAGGTGATTATGTACTAGTTGATCCTACAAAAGAAGAAGAAGCTTGCATGGATGCACGAATTACAATTACAACAAATTCTGAAGGCAATATTTGCGCTGTACAAAAAGGTGGAAACGATGGATTTAGTCCTGAACAACTTGTGCAGTGCTCTGAAATGGCATTGGCTGTAGGAAGAAAAATAAGGAAGCAATTTGAGCAGTTGATGTAACGATGGTAAAAAGTAAGACAGCTTCACTCAAAGGATTGGGCCAAAAATATGGTCTAAAACCACGAAAGAAATTCACTTCTGTACACAGACAATTAAAATCCAAGAGAAAGTGTCCTGAATGTGGTTCTGAGAGATTTGGAAGAGAAGCAGTAGGAATTTGGGCCTGTAAGAAATGTAATTACAAAGTAGCAGGCTTGGCATACGATGTCAAACTTTAATGCTAAAATAGAAATCACAGCAGGTAAAAATACAAAATCCATTTTTAGGTCTGTTGAAACTGATAACAAATTCTATGATGAGAATCCTACAAAGATGAGTTTCTCACTTGACAAGAAAATAACAATTCTAATTGAAGCACAAGAGATTTCACATCTTCGTGCTAACTTGAATTCCACTTTGCGACTAGTTCAAGCAAGTAATGATTCCATCGAATCGGTAAAAATATAAGCAAAACAACCAGTCAGAAATTCATGTCAGCAGGTGAACAAATTCCTCCATGGTTACAAGAACAAGTAGGCAGGATGCAACAGTTGCAACAAAATCTTCAATCCATTATGATGCAAAAACAGCATCTTGAATCAGAACACCTTGAAACAGAAAGAGCCCTTGAATTGTTAAAGAAAGCAAACGATGAAGATGTTGTCTATAAAACAGCAGGATCAATTCTTGTAAAATCTACAAAAACTAACTTAATAACAGAGCTTGAGGAAAAAAAGGAACTTGCAAATACAAGACTAACTGTTTTATCTAAACAAGAAACTAGAATAAAAGAAAATCTCAAAGAGGCAGAAACTAAAATCAGAGAGATGCTAAGAGGCCCTGCTTCTCAATCTGGACCTGCCAAGACAGATACTCCTAAATAAAATATTTGTAGAAACTTGATGATTTGAAAATCGAAGATCTTCGGATGGTAGTTGATGAACGCGAGAAAAAAAGCGGCATTCCTGATCTTTTAAAACAAATTGGAGTCAAGGTGGAGATGATGAATCTCCCTGTGGGTGATTACATTGTAGCACCTGAAACAATTGTAGAAAGAAAAAGTGTTAATGATTTTATCTCATCTGTCTTTGATGGAAGACTCTTTGATCAATGTCATAGACTCAAAGAACATTTTGAACACCCTGCTTTGATACTGGAAGGAAATGTTGATGAGATAGACAACATAACTGAGAATCCACTCGTATTCTATGGTGCTATTTCTTCTGTTGTACTTGATTTTAAAATTCCAGTAATTCCAACTCCTAACGCATCTCATACTGCAAAATTGTTAATATCGATGTGTGCCAGACAAGGTGAGGTAAAGGGACCTTTTCTTAAAAAAATCAGAAAATCAAATAATCTGCAACGACAACAATTGTCTATTTTATGTAGTCTTCCTGGTGTTGGAGAAAAACTTGCATCACGAATGCTGGAGAAATTCGGCTCTGCTAGTAATTCTTTGAATGCATCTACCGCGGAGCTTGCCAAAATAAATGGAATGGGAGAATCACGTGCACAAAAAATAAGAAAAATACTAGATATTAAAAATAAAGACAATAAACAATCAGATCAAAAAACATTGGATGTATAACAAACCGTTCAAATATGAAATACTGATTCTTATGGAATAATTGCTAGTCTCATACCGATGGTTAGTTGATCATTACAATGATGCTGATATAGTTATACTTGATTCTAGAGGAAACACTGCGTATAGTTATTCTCATATTCCAAATTCTCATCCTCTTGGAATTGAAAAGGTACTACAAAGTAATTCTGATGGCATCACACCTGTAATTGACAGTGATACAGCAGCTTCTCTATTTGGTTCACTAGGAATTGATGACTCAAAAACTGTGATAATCTGTGGAGATTCTATGGATCCAGCAGCTGCAAGAGTTGCATGGACTTTACTGTATTTTGGTCATACTAAAACAAAAATTCTTGATATGTCAATGGTTACTTGGAAAAACAACGGTTTTCCTACAACAAAAGAAATTACCAATTCTGTACAAACAACTTTCATCCCGAATGTTAATGCTGAAATAAGAATTGAAGCAGAATCTCTTCGCAAAAAAATTGATGATGCTGTTATCATAGATGCACGTTCTCCTCAAGAATTTATGGCAGGAAGGATTCCTAATGCTACACTTTTTCCTTTCACTGATGGCGTTGGAGAAAATGGGATGCTTTTTAAAGAAAAAGATGATCTTTCACATATTTTTAGAGAACAACAGATTCCTACCGATAGAGAGTTGATATGTTATTGCACTCTAGGTCACAGGGCTGCAAATCTCTTCACACAGCTAAAGATTGCAGGATATGAAAACGTGAAATTATACGATGGCTCTTTTGCTGATTGGATCAGTAATGGATTTCCTCTTGCTTGACTTTCTTTTTAATTTACTACCGCATATGGGACACTCTAATATTTTTTTTGATACTTTATTGCATGCAGGACAATAATAGATGCTCTCTAGGACTTTCGATATTCCCTTGGTCATTATTGGAATGACTTTCAAGTTCAAATGTTTTGCAACATTTGATACAGTATAGTCATCTGTAACTAGTTCTACATCTAATTGTATGCACAATGCTAGTACCGATATGTCTCCTTTTGATAATTTAGGAAGATCGCCTGTTTGACTTGCTTTTTCTAAAACAAGTTCTGTAAATTTTTTTTCTGGCTCTATGATCTTTAACCGCCCTAAATCTATTAGGGCTTGCACTGCATCATGATTTTTCTTGATATGTTTTATCTCCTCAAAAACTCGAGGAGTTGTAAAATTCTGTTCTTGTGAGGAAAATGGAACTCCGGCATAAAATGATGTGGCATCTAAAACTCTAGAAACCAAGCTTGCTCATCTGTCTAAGACCTTGTTTTTTCAGTCGCACAAATACTGCTTGTTTTTTGTATTTCTTGATTGTTATCACTTCATCAAATCTTGCAGTCTTGATTACTTGAGCATCCATAATTATGTTGGAATCGTGACTACTTATGATCTCAATTTTCTCATCAGGAACAACAATTGACGGTAATTTGTTTACCGGAGCAACAGGAGTTATGATGAGTACGTCTAAACTTTCATGAAGTATTGGGCCTCCTAATGAATATGAATGACCTGTAGATCCGCTTGGTGTAGAGACAATGACTCCATCCATTTTCTGTGTTACTGTATCGCTTTGAAATTTAATCTCAAACAATGAAGTCTTTGTTAGATTTTGTCTATTGATGTATATCTCATTTAATGCAGGTGGAAAATCTTGTCCGCCGCAAGATGCAACTACTCTTGTTCTTTTATCCAAAAAGATCTTATCTGCAATAATCTGATCAATGGCAGTATCAATTTGAGAAATTGTTATTTCTGATAGTATCCCTCTGTTTCCGCCTACGTTTATTGCAAGATTTGGTACCTCATTTTCTAAATATCTAAAAGTTCGTAGAGTTGTCCCATCCCCTCCAAGTGTGATTGTCAAATCAAGTTTTGTATTCTTGAGTTCTTCCAAATCATTGACTTTTTTGGCTCCGTCTACTTCTACTGGAGAGACTGTGTATACCTTTGATTTTTTCGCAAGTAGTTTTTTAGCGACCTTTTTTACAGCATCCTCTGATTCTTTTGAACCTACCTTACTTACAAGAGCAACATTGTGAAGTTCCAATTAAAAATAGTAATTTTATTTTCACTTAAAAAGCATCTGATGGATTAAAATATTAATGACCTTTAATTCTGGTATGGTAGAGATAACATGAATTACGCACAACCCGTTTTAACTGATACAGAAACAATTGCAAACAGTCTAAACAATAAATCCATAAAAATTGTAGAAGTAGATTATGATCCTGAGAATGCATATAGACAAGGTCACATCCCAGGAGCTAGTCTGATCTGGTGGAAACGTGACATCAATGATCCTGTAGCACGAGACATTATCAGTAAATCTCAGTTTGAGGATCTTTTGTCTAGAAATGGAATAACAGCCCAGTCTGAAGTTGTACTGTATGGGGATTTCAATAATTGGTTTGCAGCATTTGTATTTTGGATCTTCAAGTATTATGGACATGAAAAAGTCAAGATAATGAATGGTGGTAGGAAAAAATGGGAAATTGAAAAAAGGACTTATACAAAAGATGAACCACAAATACAAAAAACAAATTATGTTGCACAGCCTCCAAATGAAGGACTTCGTGCATACCTTTTTGACGTAAGAAGAGCTCTTGATAAGAATGATACTGTTCTAGTTGATGTGCGTTCTCCAAAAGAATTCACTGGAGAGATAACTGCTCCTGCAGAATATCCTATGGAACATGCACAACGAGGAGGACATATTCCAAATGCAAATAATATTCCGTGGGCAACTGCAGTAAATGACGTTGATGGTACTTTCAAGTCAGTAGAAGAATTAAAGAAAATCTATGAAGGAAAAGGTGTTACTCCTGATAAGGATGTAATATGCTACTGTAGAATAGGAGAACGATCCTCTCATACTTGGTTTGTTCTAAAATATTTACTTGGGTATCCACAAGTTAGAAACTATGATGGATCGTGGACTGAATGGGGTAATATGATTGGAAACCCAATTGAAAAATAATTCCACAGATCAAGAATCTCAAATTCTAAAAAAAGGTATATTCTATGTAATAATCGATGATCCATCTTTTTTCATCATGGAAGATAAGACAAAGCGCGGCCTTACAGTGCAAGAGAGATCTATTGATGAAAAATACAGCGTAGATTCTGACAAGGGAATGATATACGACATGGATGGAATAGGTCATAAAGTTGGCATTAGGTGGTACTTTTCCAAGGAAAAGTATGGATTTGACCAGGTTCTTGCACATGCAACTGAAATGGAGCAGCGATACCGCAAGATCCGAGAAGAAACATGCCCTGACTACTGAGAAGATTTTTAAACTCTTTTTCTTATACTGATGTCGGATGTCACTTCTTCTCAAAGATAAGGTGTACACAGTTCAATCTGCTACATCAAAAAGAGGCGTCTATCCTTTGCACAGTTACAAACTTGGTCTTTATCGTCTTCCTATAAAACTAGAAGATTCCTATGAAATTGATTCTATTGTATCCGGATTCAAGAAAGTCTTTGAAATGGACAAATTTGCTGATAGAGTCTATGCTACATACAGATGGACAGAAGAAAACATGCCAGATCCTGACGAAAGAGGATACAAGTCCATAAATCTTGAAGTTCAAGTTGAGATTGTAACTGGAGAAGTTGTTGATATGATATACCAAATTTATCCAGTTGAAAAATATGGTGATGGTTTATGGGTTAAAGATTATAGAAAGAAAGCAGATACAAATGCAAAAATGATAATTGACACTATTTTACGAAACAGTGTTCTTGCTGACAAGATGATTGATCATGAAGTAAAGACAAAACAAATGTCACCAGAACAAGCACTGAAAGAATTGGAGGAAATGACTCCTCTAGCTCAGATAGTTCCTAATGCTAAACCAAAACCAAAACCTGCATCTCCTCCGCCAGGACAACAAGTTGCACAAGAAGCAGAACCTGTTGCAAATGAGGGAGCAAAACCAGGACCAATTGATGTTGACTTTAAGAAGAAGCTCAAAGTTGTTGAAACTTTTACTGCTCCATCTAGTCATAAGATAAAGGTCTTTGGTCAAAGAAAAGGAAACGAAGTATTGGGAATTTGGGGAGAATTTGTATCTGTAGATTATGATATCTGTGTAGGAGATGGTGCATGTATTGATGCATGTCCTGTCAAAGTTTACGAATGGGCAGAATTCAAAGGACATCCAGCATCTGATAAGAAACCATTGATGGCACGAGAACCTGATTGTATCTTCTGTCTATCTTGTGAAAATGTATGCCCAGTGCAGGCAATCAAAATTTCAAAGAAAGGATAGATAACTCCTAGCGGTACGGCTATAAATCCAGCAGGCTGAAAATTTCACATGCTGACACATGCCATCCCAAATACTCTGACACAATTTCTTTGGAATTTATTCCTTAGTATTGCGATGGTTATCACACTTTACACCTGCAATTTCTATTATCTTGTAATGATTTCACGGCGTCAAAAAAAGAACAACTCTGTTGAATTAAAAGAAACTCCTACTGTCACAGTACAGCTGCCGATATACAATGAAAAGTATGTTGCTGCAAGATTAGTTAATGCTGTATGTGCACTTGATTATCCAAAAGACAAACTGTGCATCCAAGTTCTTGATGATTCTAATGATGAAACATATGAATTGCTTGAAAATCTAGTTTCCGATTATAAAAAAAACGGATTTGACATACATCACATACGCAGGTCAAACAGGAAGGGGTACAAGGCAGGTGCATTACGTAATGCCATGAAGTTTGCAAAAGGTGATTTTATAGCCATTTTTGATGCTGATTTTATTCCTCCTACCTGGTTTCTGAAAAAAGCATTATCTTATTTCTGCGCTCCAAACATAGGTCTAGTTCAATGCAGATGGGGTCATGTTAACGAAAAATATTCTCCTATAACCAAAGCACAAGCTCTCAGTCTTGATTTTCATTTCTTGATAGAACAAAAAGCAAAAAGTAACTCACATCTTTTCATGAGCTTCAATGGAACAGCTGGAATCTGGAGAAGGCAATGTATTGAAGATTCTGGTGGATGGCATACTGCTACACTTGTTGAAGATCTAGATCTAAGTTATAGAGCTCAAATGAAAGGCTGGAAATGTGTGTTCATTCCAGACATTGTAGTGGATGCAGAACTTCCAGTACAAATGAACGCTGCAAAAAGACAACAATTCAGATGGGCAAAGGGGTCAATACAGTGTGCCATAAAGTTACTGGGTGACGTTGCAATAAAGAAAATGCCCGTTGATACCAAGGTTCAGGCTTTTGTTCAGCTTACAAGACACATTGTTCATCCTCTAGTTCTTGCACAATTTTTGATTCTGCCCATACTTCTTGCTTCTAAAATTAATCTTTACATCATAAGTGGATTGCCAGTACTTACAATTGTTGCATATCTTGCCATGGGGCCTATTGCGTACATGCTTGTGATTCAAAAAATGTATGCAAAAAAATGGAAGTCTAAAGCACTTTCTTATCTTTACTTGCTAGTGTACTCTGCTGGTATGTCCGTCAACAATACTGTTGCAGTATTTGATGCTCTGTTTGGAAATAAAAACGAGTTTTTGCGTACTCCTAAATTTGGAATAATAAAAAATGATGATGACTGGAGGGATAAAGCATACGCCCTTCCATTCACAAAAACTACACTTCTTGAGATATTCTTTGGAGTATATGGTATAATTGGTATGTTTGTTGCAATATTTTCCAATAATCCTATCTTTGTACCAATAATTGGAATACAGGTGGCTGGATTCCTTTACATTGCATATCTTAGCATTTCTCATTCAACATTTAAAAAAGGCAAATCAAGAGGTAGAGTCGAATCAAAGGCGGAAAAAATGGCAAATAGTTACTACAAAGCTGCATTAGCTGGCATAATTGGTTTGATAGTTTTGGGCGTTGTGATGGCATTTGAGGAATACGGTAATACGATTTATCCACTTGATCAATCTAGAGGACTGTTAGCAAGAATCCAAGCCACTTCAGATCCACAGTCTATTCATAATGATATTGCAACTGTAAAACAACTATTGCCCAAGTCTGGAAACCCTGTTTGGATATTTCCTACAGAGGAAACTGATTTTGGTTTAATGCAGAGAGATCTTAGTACGATGCAGGATACATTAGATAAAATCTCTACCACCTCTGAAGATAGTGCCGCATTTCATACTGGTATGCTCAATATTCATGCACAAGCAACTACGTTGGTATTCAATTTACTAGATGCCACTCCCTACATGTATGTCAGTGTATCCAACATGTTATTTGGTAGCATTTGGGTTGGAGTGATCATTGGAATATTTGCATTCTTGAAAAGGAAAAAAGATAAACTAAAAGATCTGGAAGAAGACGCCTAAGTTATATTCAAATCGCGTCTTATTTCATCAACAGCGCGAATACCGAAAAGATCCCGTACTTGTTCTATTCTGATTGCTTCTTTTACAATGTCAGAACCAAGCTCTGTAATTAGCATTCTGAAGACATCTGTAAATCTAATCTCCCATCTATCAGCACAATCCAAAATCTTTGATATGCTCCATTGTTTTACCTCTAGAGGCAATGGTATCTTGGTCTCTGTTTCGATTGAAATTCTATCAAACAGGTTTATCATATCTTTTGTCTGATCTGCCATGTTCTCAATGTCTTCTAATGTGCCATACTTTGATTCCGAACTCATTCTAATCTTTGATTGGAACTCTGACAAACGGAGCAATCCCATCACTTCATGAGAAGTATTCTGAGATGTCTTGTGAGTAACATGTTTGATATCTTGCAATTGTTGGGAGATCTCGTATGTTTTTTTGTTAAACTCTGTAATTGCTGCTGAATTCTTGTTTAACAATTCTGTAAAATCTGATATCTTTTCATCCAGATCTTTATTCTTGCCAATCACATTTTCTCGGAAATTAGAAAATTCAGAATTTATGTTTCTAATATCGTTGCCAAGCTCTGATAGTGAATCTGTTTTCTTTATGAGAAAATCTATTTCTGCTCCCACGTTTCTTATCTGAGATTCCAAGCCTGGTATGATGGAATCTGTTTTTGTAATTACAGAGCCAACCTCTTCCTTCAAACCTGTTATGTTCTCTTCTAGTGCGGACATTTTTTCTGTCTTTGACGCTATTTCCTTTGTATTTTGTCTAACTTCTTCAATTTCATGGCGTAAATTAACAAGAGATTCTGTCTTGGTAGATATTTCATCTGTACTCTTTCGCAATTGATTTACTTCACTACTTAGATTGACAAGCGATTCTGTCTTTGTTGATATCTCACTTGTATTCTTTCTTAATGCTTCTACCTCTGTACTTAGATTGACAAGTGACTCTGTAGTATGTGCTACATTTTTGATCTCTTCTCGTACTTTTTCTGTCTTTTCTGATATGTGCATTATCATCTTGGTGTTATTTCTCGTAGAGTCTATGTTGTCAGCAATACTCTGCATGATTTTGTTGGTGTCTGGCATAGATTCTTGTTTATCTCGAATCTTCTCAACATGGTCTTGTAGCCTTGTTATCTGATTGTTTATCTTGTCTATCATGTTGGAATGTGCCTTTACCTGGCTCATTCCAGAAAACAGTCTCTGAGTATCTTCTTCAATTATGTTAATTTGTCTTGAATTTTTCTGAATTTGATCAAGAGATGAGTTTACAGTTGTTATCATGTCTCTTAGTGAAATCAATATCTTCTGGTTCTCGACAAATATCTTTGACATTGTTTTTACTTCTGAAGCCAGTGTCTTTGTGGCATCCGATATTGACGCCATTTTTTTGACAGCATCATGTGTAGAATCCTTAGATCTTGGTTTTGCTTCTCGCTTTGGCTTGGTCACTTTAAATTAGAACAAAACCAGTCGATAAAAAAGTTGAGGTCTAATTTTGTTTCATACAAAAAAGAAAACCAGGTTTAGTTATTGACTAACTCTGGGTCATGGAGGCTTTCATGAAACGTCTTTGCTACTAGACCATTTGGAGTCTCAAAGAACTGTTTTGGACAATATTCGCAATTTAACATAGATTACGGTATCATACGGTACTATTAATAACGAGGTAACTTTGCAATTACCAGTCCTCTAATCCTATTTTTCAAATTTCAATGACGCTGAATTTATACAGTATCTCAAACCTGTAGGATTTGGACCGTCCTCAAATACATGGCCAAGATGTGCATTACAATTTTTACACAATACCTCTACTCTTAGCATTCCATAACTGGTGTCTTTCTCCGTTTTTACGTTGTCTAAGATTGGTTCCCAAAAACTAGGCCATCCAGTGCCTGAATCAAACTTTGTCTCTGAACTAAATAACTGGGCACCACAACAAAGGCACCTGTAAACTCCTTTTTCTTTAAAATTGTAATATGCTCCAGTAAAAGGCGGTTCAGTTCCTTTCATTCGACATATGTCGTATTGTTCTGCAGTAAGCTTGTCCTTCCAGGGATCCTTTGTTTCCATTGTTTTGTTTTATTTCTTTTAAGATTTAACCCTTGGTCTTGAAAATTTTCATATTTTCAAAGCAGTCAGATACCCCAGGTATAATTCATCATGTGCTCAGAATACCCAATCATCATTCTGCATGGCATCTTACCTTGGTATTCTTTATAATGTGACCGATTGGATTTGGCCTTGTGCCTGACAGGAATGTTATTGGCTATGAATGTAACAAATCTTCACTAAATTGTTATCCTATGTCACCTTGGATATTAAATAAAATTTTGTAAATTCATGCCTGTGATAGACGAGATACTGGAAAAAATTAATGCCTCTGGAATGGGCGGAATAAAGAAGGTTGAACTAAAAAAAATATTTGGTAAAGAATGTGAAAATATACTTGAGGAATTAAAGACAACAGAGAAGATTTTCATTGAAAAAAAAGGTGTAGCATATTTTGTATGGACTAGGGAAAACTATGTCCAACATTTGACACAAAACGATCCTAAATTCAAGGTAATGCTTAACATGCTAGATGGCATGAATCAGTCTTTAGCAAAGGTGCAAGCACATGCAGATACGTTACAAGAGGAACTGGAAAGATGTGTCTCCCAGGCTAACGTATCAAAAAATGATGATTTTGAAGGTATGTTCAACAGTTCGTTAAATGAATCATCCACATCCATAGGATGGGTTCCATTTGATAAAATTAGAGAAAAAATATGTGAACATCAAAATCTATCAAAAGAGAAATTCTATCAGATGGCTACAAACTTGATTGAAAATAATCAGGACAAGTACGAACTATCCTCTGGAGGACAAGAGGGTATTGTAATGCGTGGACTTGTTCATGGCTATGTGAGGAATATCTAATGTATCCATACAATCTAGATTTTAACCCGTATCCAAGTAGTCCAACTCCTACGGAAAAAGATGCAAAAATACTTGGAGGAAAAAGACACAAGGAAGCAAAAACTGCAATACTTGAATGCATCAAGGAATTAAATAGAAAAGTTGAGAATAAAACTGCAGATAATGGAGATTTTCGAGTCATCACAGTTGTACAGGATGTAGGTTCTGGTAAAACACATCTTGCATTACATGTCAAGAGTCTAAAAGGTAGATACAACATGGAATGTTCTTATGTTGACTTGTCAACCATATCACCAAAGTCTATTTCTGGAATCTATGATGCTATACTAAAGGGATTTGACAATGAATTTTTTGTACAGTTACGTACTAAATTCCTCCATTACTTGAGAGAAAATGCTGAGCAAGGAGATAATTCTGCCAAAAAAGCACTCGGCTATAGCATTGTAAATAAGCTAACTGGAATGACCATAAAAGAAAAAACTGAAGAAATCATTAAAGGAACACAATCTGTATCTGTAGAAAATCTTGGACAGTTCCTGATCCATAAATTCAACTACCATGAGTCAACTCTAATCAAAAATGTAATCTCTAATTCTTTTGATGAAGCACACAACCTAGAAACTCTGATAGGTATGTTGTCATCTATATCTAGATTGACTCATAGATTCTTGGGAAAGGTTCTTGTTTTTGAAATTGATGAGCTTGATGGTAACAAAGACTCTATTGAATTTATCAAAGGTGTGATAAACGCACATCTTCCTGCATCAGTACTATTGTTGATATCAACACCATCTGGTTATCTTGAGATACAAAATGTCAATCCATCGGTATTTGATAGACTAGAAAAGGCAAATTACAAGATAGACTTGGCAGGATCAAACTCTAGAGATGAACTCGCAGAAATTGTTACCGAATACATACAACATGCAGATAAGAATAACAAATTTGTCACAGATGCACAGCAGGAATTAGAAGGACAAATTCGGGTGTTATATGATGAATTTACAGAGTTTAGAAATGTACGCTCTGTTATCAATATCTTGTACCAATCAATGGAAAAAGCAATGCAGTCTGACGCCAAAAAGGTAGATGAAAATGTCATCGATGAAGCTATAAGACAATCGTATCCTGGACTTCGAGTGCGAGGAAGTATAATGAATATACCCATATCTGATTTTCTGACAATACGAAGAAATGGTAATAATGAAAAAGAAATCAGAAAGGCAGTACAGAATTTGACTATTTTCGAACATGAACTGGGTAGTATACAAAAATTAGAAAAACAAAACTTGGTTTTTGATGCAGTGTATCAGGATAATCTAGGTTCCAAAGTGGGACTTGCAGTAATTGCCGATGAATTAGGCATTCCTGACATAGAGAAAATCTCTGATATCTCAAAATCTGCAATAGTAGATAAATTGATAATACTTACAAACAAAAAAATTCAAACTCCATACAATGCTACTGTAGTAAATATGGATAAATCAAAGATAGTAGATCTGATATACTTTAACAACAAATATCATGACAAGAAAATTGCTGAAGAAGATACTGAGAGAATTGAACTCTTGGCAAAAACTCTAAGCATTATCTAATCAGTCAAGTATCTTTTTAACAAGTTCCAAGTATTTTCATTTATGGCAAACGAAGAATTAGACAAATTCCTAGCACAGCGACACAAAGATGTGACACTATTTGATTTTGAAGGAAAACAAGTTCCATGCATTATTCTAGATGATGAAAAATTCCGAAGTATAATGAAAACAATTGCTGGAAAGCCAGTGTCGGTTGAAACAAATCTCAACATACTTCAAGATGGCCTTGGACATGTCTTTGTACGAATAACTCTGACTTTTTCACAGGGTAATATTGAAGAAAAATTTCTCATATATGCAAATGAATCTGTTGATTTCTTTGAAGCTTTGGCAGATACTGCAATGCTTACACTTTCATCTAGTTCTCAATATGGTAGTTCCAATGTATTTATGATACAACTACCAAAACCGGAACGAGCTCAAAATGCTTTGGATATCATCAGAAAGGGATTACACAAGTAAATGCGGTTGCCGGGATTTGGACCCGGGTCGCAGAATTGGCAATCCCGCATAATAACCAAGCTATACTACAACCGCTTAACCGATTTAGAAATTGCTAGTCTATTAAAGGATACGGTTTAGAATATAATTTTTTTAACAGGTGACTCTAGTATAGGTAGTGGACGAACAGCTTAAAGTAAAAATAAATCAGAAAATAAGCGAAGTTGCAGACAAGTCCGATGAAATTTCTAAACTTACAAATGCACTAAATGAATTAAAGATAAATCAAAATGCATTTGGTTATGGAATCGTAATCGGACGTCTATACAATTCATTTTATTATCAATGCAGAAGAATTCTGAAACGTAATCCTACCAGTGATGAATTTAATGAATTTCTAAATATTCTAAACTCGAAACAACATGAAATTCTTGATCTTTTAAAATCGAATTAAGCTGCTGTTTTCAATGGAATTACTTTGATTGTCGGTGTGCATGGTAGCTTAACAGATGCTCCGTGTAAAGCCTTTTTTGCAATTTCCAAATGTTCCTTTTTGACATGTGCTTCCATGATCACTTGTCCTATGTTGATACGAGCTGCTAAACTAACAGCTTTGCCAAATGCACCTCTCATTCCTTCAGACAGTCTGTCTGCACCAGCAGTTGATATCATCTTATTTTCTCGTAGAAGAATATGTGGATAAACCCTTAATGTTGAATAATATCCTGTTTCACCAGTGACTGTCTCTATTGCCTTGTTGGCAGCTAATCTAGCAGATTCAATTGCCATGTGTCTTATCTGCATCTTTTGACTGGAACAGAGCTGTACGCAATAATCATAATCGCCATCTCTTTTTCCTCCGAAAAACTTTGCAATTTTTATCTGAGGCTTACCCTTGATGTATTTTTTCCTTGTATATGGTTGGCCATTTCCAACGCGGTAATTTGCTCCGTGCATAATAACACTTTTTTCTGTTTATTAATAGCCCATATTTTAACCGTTGAGTCACTAAACTGGATTATCTATGAAGAATTAAAGTAATTCAGTGCATCTTTGATACTGCTTATCTCTACTACCTTCATACCGTATTCTTTCTCTGTTATCTCTGAAAGTGGTTTTTCTTGGGATGTGCATGATCTATATGTGAACGATCCTTCTGTTCTTTCATCACACGTTTGTATCTGAGCTACTGCTTGGCCTGTTGGAACTAGAAATGTTTTTGCTCCGTATTTCCCTGCCGCATCTGCCTTCTCTGCAGCCCCTCCAATTTTTCCAATTGTACCATCATCTTGTATGGTACCAGTCATAAGCACTGTGTTATTTATGGGGTGGTTCAACATGTCTGATATCAAAAGTACTGTCATTGCACCTCCAGCACTACCTCCATCTACTGCTTGTAGTTCTTGTTGTTTCTCAGATGAGATTGAAAAGATCACATCTTTTTTTGAAAGATCAATATTGGTGTATTTCTGGGCTACTTGCACTGCTGTTCGTGCCGATGTTTGAAAGTCAACACCAGTAGGTATTGCTGTATTGACAAGTACTAATCCAGTACCATCCCGAATCTCTACTGTTATCTTCAAAACTGTGCCCACATACGTGGTGGTCTCAAAAAATCCATCACTCTCAAGAACAGGTCTTACTGCAACAGCTGATATGGATTTTAGGTTTGTATCATTAATACTGGGTGTATTCTTTGCACTGGATTGATTATCTAATATAGGCACTGGCTGTATTGTTTTTTGATTATAATTCTGTTTTTGGTATTCTGCTATTGTTTGCTGTAATTGCTGTGTTTTCTCGTATTGGATGTAATTTAGCCCAACTGAAACTATTATTATTCCAACCAAGGAAAATATCAGATATCGATTAACCATATGTGAAGAATATACTATTGTTCCGTAAATAGATTTTTTGCCAAATTGCATTTTGTGACAAGTAATATTATATTGATACTAGTTTAATGTGGGTCTATGTCTGAATTAGAATCCAAGGTAGAAGGGGTGCTGATAAAAGATCATGTATTAATTTCTGACAAGGATATGCAACATAATTTGGAACAAAAAGGATTTGGAGAAATTACTCGAAAAAAGTTTCTTCTCAAACCCTTCGAATCTCTATATTTGCTCTATATTGACAAACTCAAACTCCTGCGAGGAAAATCTGAAATTGATTTTGATTCCTTGCTTGGAGAATGTATGAAAACTGATCCTGATTCTTTTACAAAATTTTTGATATATCGAGACTTGAGGACAAGAGGTTATGTTGCAAAAGATGGTTTTGGTTTTGGTTCTGACTTTAGAGTGTATGAGAGAGGGCAATTTGGGGAAAAAGGTACCAGGTATGTTGTATTTGGACTTACAGAGGGTAGACGAGAAAAAATCGGTCTTCTACAAAAGCAAATAGAAGAGATAACCACGATGGGAAAAGAACCAGTACTTGCAGTGATTGAAAGAAGAGGTGAGGTGATATATTACAAAATCTCCAAGATCCAATTTCATCAAAATAAAGATCAACCAGGATATTCTAGTATAGAGTCTTAAATACAGTAAAGCTATTTTTTGTATTGTGGAGTTTAAGGAGATCTACTGTTTTAATTGTAGGAAAAGTCTTGGCAGGTATAATGAAAAATACTTTACAGATCAAAAAATGAGCGAGATAATAAAAGCAAATCACGCTTCACATATCTATGAAGGGCATGAAGTAGTAATCAAAAGAATAACTGTCTGATCTCTATCAAACTTGATGCAATATAATTGGCATTGCTAATCATTGATAAGTAATTGTTTTATAGTCATAGTAGGTTTCTCAAACTGTTGAAAACATCACTATTTCTTCTTGGTTCTGTTGTAATCTTGTTTGGATTTGCACAATCTGCTTTTGCTATGACTAGTAATATCACATTGACTCCTCCTGCATTGGTTGATACTTTTGGAAAACCACTTTCCAGCTTTCAAGTAGGCCAACAAATTGGAGTGCAATCTAATCTTACAAATAATGGTTCATCTGATCAAACTCTCACATATTTAGTGCAAATAATAGACAGCAATGGAGCAACAGATTTTCTAGAGGGTTCGTCACTTTTAGGTAAAGGCATTTCTCCTGGACAATCATTTACAGAAGCTAAAGTGTGGACCCCTCAACATCCTGGACAATATAATATACAGGTATTTGTATGGACTAGTCTTTCATCTGCAGTTCCACTGACTGATGTACTACATAGAACTGTCACAGTAAACTAACTCTCTAGTAGAAATTCATAGAACAAATTCTTCGCATTCCTTAATTATTATAAAAAATTTTGTATGCGCATGCCTGATGAATCGTGCAGAATGTGTGGAGGGGACATGGTTAGTACTAAATCATGTCATCATTGTAGAAAATCACTTCAAAAGAAATGTAAATCATGCAATACACCTTCTCATATGCAATATCATGTACATGATGTGATTGATATCAGGCAAGATCAAAAACCTCTGGTTACTCAGGAAATTCCAACCGGATTAAAATATAGAAAAAATTCTTTTCATTTCTCACTTGCCGCCGTATGTGTAGTTGGGCTTGCCATATTTGGACTTGTGGCGACATACTCTAACGAACATATCATAATTCCTGATACAGTTCAAGCAACAACTAGTAATGAAATAAAAATCTCTTCAAATTTTCCAATTACTAACACTCAATCATACAATAATTGTCTTGCATATGGGAGTGGTGAGTCTATAACTGTGACATGCCCTACTAATGATGGAAGTATCTACAAAGGAATTCTGAACATGCCAAGAGATCTTAGTAAAGACTTTACAAGCTCTGTATTCTCTATCCGAGGCGTATCTGTTACAGAGCATTCTGATGGCATTGTAATACTTCAGTATCACATGAAGAACTACACTACAAGTTATTTTGGAAACTAGCATGTCATACCTAAATAGTATCTGCACGCATGTGCGAGAAATATCTTAATCTCATTGAAAGATTAATTTTAACTCCTAGATGCAACAAAAATATGACTGAAGAGATCAAAAATGAATAAAGATAGATTCCTACTTGTGTTTGTCTTTCTTATAGTTGTAATTGCATCTGTTGGCATAATTGCTTATTTTTCACAAAATGCAGTGGAATCCATTCGCCAAACTACAATTGATAGGAGAAATGCTGATGTGGATAATCTGTCTATCATAATAAAAGAAGCAAATCCACATCTTGTGAACAAAGCTATCTCTACAAATTACTTGGGTATGCACTCACTTGTCGCAATTTTGGACAGTAATGGAAATGTAATAACATCCACAAATAATACGATCTTGAACAATATCTCGCTAAAAAAACTCGATATCTTCAAACAGGCAATAAATGGTGAGATGGGAAGCAAAATTGAGACAATAGGTGGCACAAAGATGTTTGTTTCATATCATGCAATTCAGATGCCTACCACAACCTGGGCTTTACTTGTTATAAGACCATATGATGATTCATTCTCAGCTTATGAGACTGCTAAATCTCAAGTTATAGTTACAGTTGTGTTGGTGACTCTACTAGTTACAATCTTTGGATTGTATGTTACAAGAGCATACAACTCAATTAATGATCTTGCTAAAAAATTAGATATTGCAATAAAGGAATTGATTCAAGCAGATAAAGAAAAAGGAGAATTTGCATCAATGGTAAGTCACGATCTGCGGACTCCTGCAGTAGTTATAAAAAGTTACACTGGAATGCTACTTGATCCTAAAATTTACGGCTCATTAAACGAGGATCAGGAAAAAGCTGTTCAAGCAATCTCAAATAGCACACAAAAACTTGAAACACTGATTGATGATATTTTTGACGCATACAAACTAGAGATGAAAAGTCTAAAATTGGAAAAAGAAGATATTGATATTTCAAACTTTATTCAACAAACGATATTTGAATTGACACCTCTGTGTGTCAAGAAGGGGGTATCTATTACAACTAATATCAAAGTAAAAGGCTCTGTTTCATGCGATTCAAAAAGGATATCTCAAGTAATTTCTAATCTCATAAAAAATTCATTAGATTTTGTACCAACAAAAGGTGGACAAATCACTATAGGTGTTGAAAAAGATGAAAACTCAAATGCAGTTTTCACTATATCTGATAACGGTCCTGGTGTTCCTCAAGAACACGTAGAACATCTTTTTAAAAAATTTTATCAGGTAGGGAAAATCTCTTCCAAACAATATGGGGGTAGTGGACTAGGTCTGTCAATATGCTCCCTTTTGGTACAAGCTCACGGTGGGAAAATTTGGCTAGATACAAGCTATACGGAAGGTGCATCTTTCAAGTTCACACTTCCGGATAATAAATTAGAACAAATCTAAATAATCAAAAAATATTGTTTCTGGTTTCTACTGTTTATGTAAAAATGCTCCCGCCGGGATTTGAACCCGGGATCACTGCCTTGAGAGGGCAGTATGCTTAGCCGGACTACACCACAGGAGCTTAGATTAAAGCCATAAAGAATAGCAATTTAAAGGAACGTTTTGGCTTTGAATAAATTTGTAAATTTTAACAGCTTTGTCAGTTTATAGCAAATTGTCTTATCCATTCATCATGGATTTGAAACAAATTTCTGACACTATGGGACTTTCAAATTTTCCTGTGGGTCTAGGAGGGTGTAGAAATGATGGAACTAATTACGAATGCTGTGAATTTAACATAACAGTAATGGATGGAAAATCTGGTGAATCAATTCATAATGTGGATGATGAATATGTCAAGGTACATCATTGTTCTTTTGATACTGTTGAAAGTGACACATTACATCAGTTGCAGAATTTAAGCATCATAAATGATGATGAATGGAAACTTAGGATGTTTCTATCTAAAATAAAAGACAAAAGAAAGCAGATTGCAATTTCACATGCAAGAAGCTGTCTTGTTGATGCAGGAATCTTTGCCAATAAATCTAGAGACTTTGCTAAATTAAAGGATCCGTTTGCAGGTGTATGGATAAAATGTGCCTCTTATTCTCTCGCAGATGCCATATTCTGTTTCAATATGCAAAGACCTAGTCCTACTCATATGCTTGATTCATTAAGAAATATGAAAAAAGATCAAGTAAATCAAAAACTCTCAATAATTCATAATATTCTTGGTATTGAAAGATCCACTACATCACTTCTTTCAAGAATGGCCAAATCTACTGTAGGATTTTCAGATATGATAGAAAACAATGGTAATTCTGGTATTGTGAAGAAAAAATATGATTATCTGGCGAAGAACTCTCTTCTATCTGATTGTTATTTTTATCTTGGATATGTAAACAGGCAAAATGTACTTAAAATTCAAAACCGAATCCACAAAAACCCTGAGTTTATTCATGTACTAAAAACAGGGATGGATATTGAAAATGATCCAATGGTTATAGACAGTCAAGCAGTAACAGTGTTGCAGTCTGTAACTGAAATATTTGGAGATCTAAAAAACTAGGCCATAATTCGATAACTTTTAAAACCCTGCAGGGGATCTCCCAAGTATGACCGATGCAGCATGTGGATGCGAAGCATCCGCTGAAAATAGCACAGAATGCGACTGTGAAATGCAGGGCTCATGTCTTTGTGATGGTAATTGCACTTGCAAAGCATCAGTTTGCAAAGATCACGTAGCTTCATTCTGATTAGGTTTTAGAACCTTTTTTTCTTTCTTTTTTAAAAGCCTACTTTTCGTTTTCGTCTCTTATACCCCATGTTTTGACTAGTTCTTTTTGGAACTTGTCTACCTGTTTTTCATTGAGGGCATCACCACAATTCTTGTGTGTTGGAACAACTACCATTCCATCAAGTTTGAAATCTACTTCATACATGTGGACTTTTTCACATTCACACATATTCGGAATAAAATGAATCCACTATATTTGCTTATTTGAAAGATTTAACTAGATCATTTTTTGTAGCAAATACATGCAAAAATACTCCTTATTTGCAATCTTTGCATTATTACTGATATCACCTGTTGCATTTCAATCTGTACACGCTACATCATCTACTGATTCTTGGTATCCTGGAAAAGGCCTAAAGCAAGGAGATTATTTTAGTTATAATGTATGCTGGACAGACTGGCATAACTGCGCCCCTCTTCAAATGAACTTTTGGATAAAAAATGAAACCAGTGATGGAAGTGGCTGGAATGTAGTATTTGTTGCAGTTGATGGGTCTAACACACAAAAAGGAATCATGACAATTGGCAAGATTACTCCTGATCCTACATCCTTTGATCCTAATATTTCTGATTATACGGGAGTTTACAGAAGTACCGTATCTTGGCTTGATTCTTTTGCAACAAAAGATACTCCAAAAACCTTTGATGTCCCAGCATGGGGAAGAACTGGTTCTGTAGGGGGACAGTCTGTAGGTCCGGTAGATCATGAAAAAGTTACAGTAGGAGCAGGAACTTTTGATACATATGTTCTGGGCTGGCACAAGGGTGTGGACAATAAAATTTGGATAGATTCCAGTGTACCGTTCCCTGTAAAAGCAATTGTCTATGTAGATGTTACAAGTGGAGTGCCACCGCCTGATTATACTTTGGAATTATTACAAATGGGAAACAGTCCAACTGAGCCTAGCTTTTTGGATGTGTCATCAACAATTCATAAAGGTTACAGTCCTCAATGTGATACTCCTAACATGGAACAAGACTCTGTACATGATTCAGTTACAACTGATTCAAACTCTATGATTGTAGAATATAGATACAGTCCATCTAATCCTCATAATGGATGTCCTGTAGAATACAGAATATGGTTTGAAAAGAATTCTGATCCGTCACAAACCTATAGCAATACTCAGTATGATATCTTTACCGTAGATGATCAAGGAAAACAAATATCTTCAATAGCTCAAAGTAAGGGACGCTCATCTCTATTTGCACCTGTTGGTACTGATGATGTTACCACAATATTGAAAGGAACTACTCCTACATCTCATGTACTAATCGCAATGCTTGGTATTGGTGCAGAGGGAACTACTCCTGACCCTACTTTGTCAGGCATTGTAAAATTTGATATAAAGACACAAGACCCATTCAGCGGTTTTGATGTTAGTACAACTGGACAACAAAATCAAACTACTCAAAATAATACTATGACAAACTCTACCATGACCAATTCTACAACGACTAATTCTACAACAGTCACTCCAATGAATAACACTAGCAGTAACATGTCAATGCCAATGAAAATATCAGTAAGTATTCCAAAAGGATCAACTGACAGCAACGGAATAACATATGATCAAAAAGATGTATCAATTATGCCAGGAACTACAATTACCTGGACAAATAATGATGATAAACCTCATACTATAACCAGTGGCTCTGCACAAGCAGGTCCTGACGGAAAATTCGACAGTGGATTGATACAACCTGGTCAAACCTTCTCATATATTTTCAACAGTACTGGCTCATACAGTTACTTTGACCAGCCAAGTCCATGGTTGTCTGGAACTGTGACTGTAAGTACTGCAATACCTGAATTCCCACTAGGTTCTCTGTTGATAATGGCAATTGTAATTACACTCGGAATCTTGTTCATCAGAATAAATCCACGCTTGTCAAGTGTTAAACTATAAAAAACTAAACTGAAAGTAATATGCCAAATATCAGAATAGTAGCTATTTTTGCGGTGATCATAATTGCTGCAGTTGCAGGAATTGCTTGGCCATTTATCGCAAATATGAAAACCAGCTATATTCTAGAACCGGTACATGCAAGTCAATGGCATATTGGAAAAGGTTCTGAAACTAATCCGGAAATGGTGTATCAAATATCATACAACAAAACCCAACTTTCTGCTGATCTCAAGTTTCTTACAATTTCAGGTGGAGGACAACAGATCTCTGCCAAAATAACGCCCAGCGATGGTGGAAAAGAAATAGATCAATCTGTAAAAATTGGACTAGTTTATTATTTTGTAGATACGTCCCCTGAGGCAAAACCATACTTTGACATTCTAAACCAATCTGTTTTTTCTATGCGTGATTATGCTACTGACGACAAATATCTTGCTAAAGATGCAGAGTGGGGTGACCTCTACATTGGAGCAAATCACGAAAAACTAAAAGTAACTGATTCTGGAAAAATGTCCTTTACATTTGGTTCTGCAGATGCATACTTGTTATCATACAGAATAGGTGCAAAAATAAACAAGATTTGGATAGTTGACAATATCCCACTTCCTGTGAAATCTGAAATTTATGACCCTGATGGTAACCTTGTTTATACTTATGAATTGGTTTCACTCAAAGCCCCAGCAGCAGGTCTTACTTCATAACAATTCTCAAGTAGCCAATTACAAAAATTTCTAATTTCTTCATTTATCTTGCCCCACACATGTAGAGATGCAGGCAGGACATCTATTCTAAAACTATCGTGAATTACTCTGACTCCTTCTTTTCCTTCATACATGTACGCATCCTGTATTTGTACACTGTTAAAGATCTCTGACGCTTTTGATTTTATTGATTCTCTTGGTATGGTAAAGTTTCTACTATTTCTCTGAAATACGAATCCCAAATTTTCTGTACCATATGATTCATAATCTTCAATCTTTCCCTTCTCAGGAAAATTTAATGAAATTCTAACGTTATACTTACTTCCTATGTTTGTTGAAATCTCATTGATTGTAGTAAATGCAAGACCTGGATTTTTTTTGAGAAGAAATCTTATCTGTGGATTGTTTGATCTTAATTCCTTTTGCAACTCTGAAACTATTTGAGAAAAACTCACAATTACAGTATGGAAATTTTCTCATATATGCATTAGGGTTAATTATAAGAGAACAAAATGAAACTCATGCTTCCACTAGACAAAGATGGAGTTCCATATGACGAAGGATCAGAAAGAGCATCAAGTGTTGAGGATTACAAAGTTACATGTATTCAATTTATCAAAGATATTAGCAGTGATTATCTTGCATGGGTTGATTATTACAAACTTCCTGAAGATGAAGATAAGAAAAGACGTACACAAATACATGCAATTGTGGAACGAACAAATGATTGGATTGCAAAAATAGCTACCACAATCAAGGGAGTAGATGTAGTCATGAATGATGGAATTCAAAAAATGGCTGAAAGCACTGCAGGATATCCATTTCAGATAGGAGTTTTTGTCAATAATACATCAGGTTATACTATTGCCAAACCCGGAATGATTGACATTAACATAAAATCTGTAGGAAAAGAAGGGATGAAGACAAAGCTTGGATGGCATCAAAAAGACAAACGATTTTTGATAAGCTCCACAGCTCCAGTTACGATTGACGAATCAAATATTCCAGATGGTGATTTTGATCTGCTTGATCTACATCTAAAAATGGACGCCCAAAAATGTCAACTTCG
The DNA here is from genome assembly GCF_900143675.1 of Candidatus Nitrosotalea sinensis. Classification (NCBI taxonomy): domain Archaea; kingdom Thermoproteati; phylum Nitrososphaerota; class Nitrososphaeria; order Nitrosotaleales; family Nitrosotaleaceae; genus Nitrosotalea; species Nitrosotalea sinensis. The sequence goes on along the minus strand of NZ_FRFC01000002.1, from coordinate 5,171 downwards.
AGATGTTGTATCTTTTACCGTTGTTGTAATGGAAACACGAGATGGCCAAGAATATGAAAGACGAGGTAAAACCACTATAATTCACATGGGGTAACTTCTAGAACTATTCTTGATTCTTCAGATCGTTTATCTGAATATTTCATTTGAGATATTTTTTTGCATAATTGTTGATCCTCTACAAGTAATGCTGTGCCTGAAATAGTCTGCTCTTGATATTTGACTTTAACACTTGGATTGGCAAGTGCATTTTTGAGCCAATCACTGTTAGGATTTCTTCTAGAAAAATAGAATTTACCTTGATAAAAGACAACTCTTATCTCAACAGCATGTTCCTTACCTGTTTTTCTTCCTATGGTGACCAGAATGGCCTTGAAAGTTCCATCTTTGATATTCATATGGCTGATTCTGGTTGTAAAGAATTTAACCGATTGGATTGAAAACTCTGATACCTTCTTCAATAAACTGACTTGTCGAGTTCTTCCCATGGCTACACAAGCTCAATATGACAACAAACAAGTCAAAGCAGATGACTTTAAGGGAAAAAAAGTCATTGATAGAGAAGGAATCGAATACGGTAGTGTAAAACACATACACATCAATACCGACACACTAGAGGTAATAGGAATAACAGTTCACAAGGGGCTACACAAAGATCACTTTCTGTCTCGTGATTATATAGATAGATTCACAGAAGAATCAGTTCTATTATCCTCTGCACCAATACGAATAGATTCACTAGTAGTGGATATTGACGGCCATAAAATTGGTAAAATCAAAAGACTACACATGGCCGTTGACACAAATGAACTTGAATCTATTGAAGTATCTACCGGTTTTACTGGTTCGAGAATATTCCGCACATCAGAAATCTGGGGGGTCGGTGATAAAGTAATCCTTCGACAGACAAAAGACGAATATAAAAATCCGTAAATCTTTTTTTCTTTTTGTATTTTTGATTATAGTAGCAATTTATAACAGATCAATAACCTAGTTTTTGTTGTATGCTGTAGAGACTGACAAACTTTCTAAAGTGTATTCTAGTGGTCTGAAAGCAGTCAACGAAATTTCAATCAAGGTCAAAAATGGAGAAATCTTTGGTTTTTTGGGACCAAATGGTGCAGGAAAAAGTACAACTATTATGATTCTGACCACTCTGTTAAAACCTACTTCTGGAAAGGCCTTTGTTGCAGGATTTGATGTCACAACTAATGCAAAAGATGTTCGAGAAAATATTGGATATGTACAACAAGATTCTACTGTAGATGAATATCTTACAGGTCGTGAGAATTTGGAACTCCAAGCACGATTAAATCACATTCCGAAAAATATTAGATCTAAGAGAATCGACGAAATACTTGAGATAATAGAACTATCTGATAGACAACACGAAGCTGCTGTAACTTATTCTGGTGGAATGAGAAAGAGACTAGATATTGGAGGAGGTTTGCTTAACATGCCCAAAGTCCTATTTCTTGATGAACCTACTCTTGGTCTTGATATACAAACTAGATACAAAATATGGGAGTATATAAAAAAAATTCACAATGAATTTGGTATGTCTATTTTTCTTACTACTCATTATATGGAAGAGGCTGACAAATTATGTGATAACATCTCCATAATTGATAATGGTAAAATCAAGACAACTGGTTCTCCAAGAGAACTGAAAAATGCACTGGGAAATGAAATTGTAGTTTTTGAAATTGACTCTTCTGATAAAATTGATACTTTTGTATCTGATATCAAAAAGATCGCAACTGTAAAGGATGTATCAACAGATGGAACAATGATCACAATTTTTACAACAAGTGGAGATCAACTAACTCCTCAAATCTTTCAACATGCAAATAATCTTGCAATAAAGATCGAAAGTATATCTCTGACAAAGCCTACTCTTGATGATGTTTTCTTGTCTCATACGGGTCGTGAACTTCGTGAAGATGATGGAAAATATGATAGAAAAAAAGTCCGGGAGAGAATGAGGAGAATACGGGCATGACAATGCTAGTTGATGCATATACAATTTTCTGGAGGGAGATGAAACGATATAAAAAATCTCGTAGTGGGATACTGATACGATTGATCCAGCCTGCTATATGGATAATAGTTATGGGAAATACTTTTGCAAGTACTAGACCGTTAATTCAGTCTGTAGGATTTCATGGCTCATACATTGAATTCATGGCTCCTGGTGTGATCATGCTTACTGCAATATTCACAAGCATATTTGGAGGAGTCAACACTTTGTGGGATAGACGATATGGCTTTATGAATAAAGCTCTAGTATCGCCTGTTTCACGATCTTCAATAGCACTTGGAAAAATGCTTGCAATATCTTTGATATCAACACTGCAATCTAGTCTAATTTTGGGAATTGCACTAGCATTAGGTGTACATATTGCAAATCTATTTGTCATATTTCCAATATTGCTCACAGTTACCGTGTTCTCTCTTGGTTTTTCAGGAATATCTGTAATTGTGGCAGCTACGTCAAAATCTCAAGAAACCTTCTGGGGCGTGATTAACTTTCTTGGTATGCCCTTGTTTATGCTAAGTCCAGCTCTATTTCCATTAGAGCTGCTGCCATCATGGCTTGCATTTGTAGCAAGACTCAATCCTGTTACTTATTCTGTCTTACTCATAAGACAGATGATGACTGGCACAGTCCAAATTCTGCCTGTGGCAATTGAACTCTCTGTAATATGTGGTTTTGTTGTTGTAATGGTTGCTCTTGCAAGTTATGTCTTTACAAGAGAAGTTAACAAGCCGTTCTAATTTACCATAATTGACCAAAATTGTAACAATTTCTCACTTAGAAGATCTTTTTAGTATTCTGCAAATCTATGAGTATTGAAGACTCTCCCAGTTCTAATTGGGATTATGGCACTAGTACTGTCAAGTATGTTTGTTGATTATTCTTGGGCTGCATCAGCACCTGCTTTTTCCACACAATGGGGTTCTTATGGGCTTTCTAATACAGGACAATTTGCTTTCCCTCAAGGGGTATCGATTGATTCTTCTGGTAATGTGTATGTGACTGATTTAGGTAATAGAAGAGTAGAGAAATTTGATAACAATGGAAACTTTCTATTTACATTTGGAACAAAAGGAAGTGGAGATGGTCAGTTTAATGCCCCTGTTGGAATTGCGATGAATAATGGTTCTATCTATGTTGTTGATAATGCAAGAAATGATGTACAAAAATTTGATTCTACTGGGAAATTTGTAACAAAGTGGGGAGGACAAGGTACAAACCATGGTCAATTTTTACTTCCACAAGGTGTAGCAGTAGATCCTAGTGGTGACGTATATGTGTCTGATACTGGAAACAGTAGAATTGAAAAATTTGACAGTACTGGAAAATATCTACTCACGATTGGAGAGAGTGGATTGGGAGATGGTCAATTTCTTTCTCCGCGTGCAATCACAGCTGATTCACAAGGAAGTATCTATGTAGTTGATTCTGGAAATAACAGAATAGAAAAGTTTACTGAAGATGGCGTCTTTATACGATCTTTTAGCGCATCAACCGGTGCAAATTTCAAAACACCTCTTGGAATGTCTGTAGACAAGTCTGGTAATATTTTTGTAGCAGACAGTGGAAACAACAGAATAGTTGAACTTGATAACAACGGTAATACAATAACGTCTTGGGGAAGTCAAGGAACAGGAGCTGATTTCTTTGATAATCCAATATCAACAGCAGTAGATTCTACAGGAAATGTCTTTGTTGTAGACTCGAATAATAACAGAGTACAAAAATTCTCACCTGTTGTACTTCAAACTCCTGTTGTGGCAACAACTGTTGTTAATCAAACAAAGATCCAAAATACTACAACTCCTGTAACAGTCACACAAAATAATACACAAAATAATCCAAAAATTACTGCACCAAATGATCACACTCCTCCATCAATTACTGCTCCATCTGATATTACGATTGAAGCAACTGGAATCTTGACTCCTGTGTCAATAGGACAAGCAACTGCAACAGATGATAGTGGTGTTGCATCAATAGCAAATAATGCTCCAACAAAATTCCCTCTTGGAATTACGATGGTAACCTGGACTGCAATAGATAATGGTGGAAATGTAGCAAAGGCAGTACAAAAAATCACTGTGCAAGATACTACCCCACCTGTCATGACAGCTCCTCCGCCTGTTACTGTGGAAGCAACTAGCCCTGATCATAATTCTGTAGATCTTGGATTACCTTCTGTAAATGATGCCGTGGGAGTAGAATCTGTAATAAATGACGCTCCACCATATTTCCCAATTGGAAAGACAACTGTCACCTGGAAAGCATTAGATACTTCTGGTAATGCAGCAACAGCAACCCAGATTGTAACAGTAAAAGATACCACTCCTCCAATAATTCATGCTCCGACCGATATTACACAAGAAGCTACAAGCCAGAACTCTAATGTTGTAGCACTAGGAAATGCCACAGTTACAGATAATGGAATCATAAAATCTGTCACAAATGACGCTCCTACTGTATTTCCATTGGGAAAAACAACAGTTACTTGGACTGCTACTGATCAGTCTGGAAACATTTCTACTGCAAATCAATTAGTGAATATTGTTGACACCACTGCACCTAAGATATCTCCGCCTCTAAACGTAACCTTTGAGGCAACATCTATTGATCAAAACACAGTTTCACTTGGAAATGCAACTGTTACTGATAATGGAATTGTAAAATCCCTTACAAACAATGCAACCAAATTCTTCTCGTTAGGTAAGACAGTTGTATTGTGGACTGCAATAGACGAAGCAGGTAACAAGGCAAATGCCACTCAAACAGTAGATGTAATTCACACAATTCCTCCAAAGCTTACAGTTCCATCTAACGTCACCTTTGAGGCAACATCACTCAAAGACAATACAGTACCAATAGGTAATGCTACAGCTACTGACATCCAACCAGTAACTATCACTAACAACGCATCAAAGACATTCCCACTAGGCAAGACTACCATATTGTGGATTGCTAAGGATACCTCAAACAATATCTCTAACGCAACTCAGTCTATTAATGTAGTTGACACCACTGCACCAAAAATTGCTACTCCGACAAACATAACGATGGAGGCAACTTCGCTAAATAATAATACAATACAATTGACTAATCCCTCTGTAACTGATCTTCAACCAGTAACTATCACTAA
>NZ_FRFC01000001.1 GCF_900143675.1 Candidatus Nitrosotalea sinensis | reverse complement strand
ACCAGATCAATCAAGAACCTTCAAGACTCACTCGGACTAAATGACAATACCGTCAACCCCCACGTATCCAGTCAAACAAAGCCACTCTCCGACTCACTCGGACTAAATGACAATACCGTCAACCCCCACGTATCCAGTCAAACAAAGCCACTCTCCGACTCACTCGGACTAAATGACAATACCGTCAACCCCCACGTATCCAGTCAAACAAAGCCACTCTCCGACTCACTCGGACTAAATGACAATACCGTCAGTCCACACATATCTATCAAGAACCTTCAAGACTCACTCGGACTAAATGACAATACCATTAGTACGCAAAACTCATTTGCAAAGCCACTCTCAGATTCACTCGGACTAAATGACAATACCGTCAGTCCACACATATCTATCAAGAACCTTCAAGACTCACTCGGACTAAATGACAATACCGTCAACCCCCACGTATCCAGTCAAACAAAGCCACTCTCCGACTCACTCGGACTAAATGACAATACCGTCAGTCCACACATATCCATCAAGAATGTTCAAGACTCACTCACACTCAACGACAATACCATTAGTACGCAAAACTCATTTGCAAAGCCACTCTCAGATTCACTCGGACTAAATGACAATACCGTCAGTCCACACATATCTATCAAGAACCTTCAAGACTCACTCGGACTAAATGACAATACCGTCAACCCCCACGTATCCAGTCAAACAAAGCCACTCTCCGACTCACTCGGACTAAATGACAATACCGTCAGTCCACACATATCCATCAAGAATGTTCAAGACTCACTCACACTCAACGACAATACAGTCAATGTACAAAATACACTCACAAAATCACTCTCCGATTCCCTATCACTCAATGACAATACCGTCAACCCACAAGTCTCAGTACTCAACCTCCACGACTCACTCACACTCAATGACAATACCGTCAACCCACAAGTCTCAGTACTCAACCTCCACGACTCACTCACACTCAATGACAATACCGTCAGTCCACACATATCCATCAAGAATGTTCAAGACTCACTCACACTCAACGACAATACAGTCAATGTACAAAATACACTCACAAAATCACTCTCCGATTCCCTATCACTCAATGACAATACCGTCAACCCACAAGTCTCAGTACTCAACCTCCACGACTCACTCACACTCAACGACAATACCGTCAACCCACACATATCGGTAGCAAATCTCCACGATTCCCTATCACTCAATGACAATACCGTCAACCCACAAGTCTCAGTACTCAACCTCCACGACTCACTCACACTCAATGATAACACAGTCAATGTACAAAATACATTTACAACAAATCTCCACGACTCACTCATACTCAACGACAATACCGTCAATCCACGTGTATCGATAAAGAACCTCCAAGACTCACTAGGACTTAATGATACCACTGTAAACATACAAAACTCATTTACAAAATCACTCTCAGATTCACTATCACTCAACGACAATACCGTCAACCCACACATATCCATCAAGAATGTTCAAGACTCACTCACACTCAATGACAATACAGTCAATGTACAAAATACACTCATACTCAACCTCCACGACTCACTCACACTCAACGACAATACCGTCAACCCACGTGTATCGGTAAAGAATCTCCAAGACTCACTATCACTCAATGACAATACCGTCAACCCACACATATCGGTAGCAAATCTCCACGATTCACTATCACTCAACGACAATACCGTCAACCCACACATATCCATCAAGAATGTTCAAGACTCACTAGGTCTCAATGACAATACAGTCAATGTACAAAATACACTCATACTCAACCTCCACGACTCACTCACACTCAACGACAATACCGTCAACCCACGTGTATCGGTAAAGAATCTCCAAGACTCACTATCACTCAACGACAATTCAGTAAATACTAGAGCATCTATCACTAAATTATTCCCAGAATCACTCACACTCAACGACAATACTGTCAGTGCACAAGCATCTATCACAAAATCACTTTCAGACTCGCTAGGACTCAACGATAGTGCAATCACTACACAAAAATCATTCACACAATCACTCTCCGATTCGCTATCGCTTACTCATTCCATCAAATTCAAGGGTGGAGTCAAGATCCAAGCATTGGATGAGAACAATCACCTAGTTGAAAATGCAACCTATACAATTACACCAGATCCAAATGGCGGCCCATCATCAGAAGTAGCAATTGATGGAGGCGCATTTGATCATGATGGTATCCACAATGGTGTAACTGTGGTAACCCTCATACCATTTGGACCCTACAATATAACCATGACTCACATTCCTACAGGATATAACGTACTTGGAAACTCTACAATCTATACAGTAGATAACAGCAACATCAATGGAACATCAATATTCAGACTAGTTGCTGTGTCCACAAATCTAAACACATTACCAAAAACTGTAATTACATCTGCACCAAACCTTAACGGTACAACACTTGATACTTGGAAGTCTTCATTTAATGCAATCAAGGTTAACGGTAGCACTTCTACTGTAATAGACGCAGTACAAAACTTGCCTCCAATCATATCTGCTGGAAATGTCAACCAATCACAGGTAACCTCTGCAATAAACAGTCAAGCATCTGTATTGTTACAAACATCATCATTTTCACAAAATACTCCAGGCTCTGATATTATCAAATCACTAGGCGTACCAACGTATTCTGTACCAAAGAGTGCCTCAGTAGTATCTGTAGTACCTACAGTAATTGCTGCACCTGATGCATCAAGTGCAAGCCAATCTATCACAACACCTCCACTTGACAAGATTGTTCCAGGTCAACAAATGTACATACCAGTTCAAAGTTCTATAATACCACCAACTGGAGGACTCAAACTCATGGACATCAAATCCAATAGTTCCAGTCCATCAAGCAACGCCACTAACGATTGGTTTGTAATCAAGACAATCAATTCATTACCGTCATCCAAACCAGCTTTGCCTTCTAATGACAAGCTTTCACTATACATCAATGTAACATACGCATATGAAGAAAATCACCGGGGCTTTAACTGGGGAGATCCACACAACTTTGCTACCCCGCCAAAACTAACATTACAGCTACCAAAGAACCCATCAGGAGTCAAAGTAGACTCTAATGGTTGTCCAGCATCTGATATTTTTGTATACGATCCTAGTACAAACAGCTGGACAACAAACCCAGTAACAATAATCTCTACTGCACCTACTGCAGGAAACAGCAATTCTTGTGATGTTGTAGTACAGACACAACACTTTTCACAATTTGCACTGGGAGCACCACCAGCCTCCTCTCCATCCCCATCTCCTGGATCCACATCTACTGGAACATCTAGTGTAGGTGGAGGTGGAGGTACAGGAACAGGATTCGGAGTGGGAACATATGGTACAGCATCAAACAATGGAGGAGGCGCAGGTCCTTATCTTAAGATAGAAAAGATATCTTATGAAACATGTGATAACCAGACTGCAATAATCCAAGTTGCAACAGATGTAAGTGATGTAGACCCAATGGTAATTGTCCGTACATCTGTAACTGGTGTAGTAAGTGCACAACTATTAGCAAACCAGCCATATGCACAAGAAAACTCCAACTCCACTATACGTCACCTAGTATACCAGGCCTCGCTTTCTCCAAAAGAGACATCATTTGAGGTAGTTGCACTAGAATCTATCAACCATAACATATTCTCAGTAGGAAAGACAGTTACTGTAAATGGATGCGGTGAAAACCTAGACTATACACAAACTGAAATCACAATATCACCTGTACAAGTAGACCTCTCTGCACCAAAGATATTTGATGTACGAGCCCAAGTAGGAAACGGAACCAAACAACCTGCCGACTCTACACAATTTGTGGACAACAAACCACTCACAGTGTATGCAATTGTGGATACACCGACACAGATGACATCAGCCGAGTTACGATCTGCAAGCATCTCAGATAACTCTGGACAATACAATGCAGTAACAATGAATGTTGTACCATTACAAATATCAAATAGCACATACCTCCTGTCTGGAACAATTTCATCTGGTCTCCTACAGACACCTGCAGTAAAATACTGGGTACATGTGGAAAATAGTGCAAACAAGAAGACAGACTCTGATATCTACACAATAGGAGTAAAACCAAGTTATCCAATTATTGGCAGCATTGATCTTGATGTCAAAGGTGCAAGAGCAGAGGGCACCACAGGTCATCCTACTGCATACTTTGTCAACAATTCTACTGGACCAGTCTATGGTAACATAGTGTTGGTAGCCAATGGAACTATAGTATATGCCTCCCAACCTCAAATCTTCAATACAGGACAAACTAAGGTAAACCTTGAATGGAAGACCAATACCGTTGGCAAGATCTCAAGCTACAGACTAGAAACAAGAGCGGAGATCTTTGGAAATGAGATTGTAGACAATACTCCACCCAATACAGTCACGTTCCCAGGAACATACAACATGCCTTTATCACATATATCTACTGTCAAGGATGTATTGCTAGGAAATGTGACTGTAGCCAAGGCATCAGTATTGTATTCATCATTTGTAAACGACGGCACAATGAGATACAAGGTGGTATCTCCAGACGGTACATGTGTAATTGGCCCAAGTGATAGCTGCCTTGTATCATCCTCCACAATTGGACAGGCAGGAGGAATAAAGTCAATTACTCTCGGGGATCAAGTTTACAGAGTACGATATACAGGATCTGATGACTCTCTTGAGAGATTCTCAATAACTTCTGCAGACTCACTTGGCGGAGACTGGAAAGTAGAGATTGACTCGACAAACACTATGGCACCTGTGGCTCATGCAATGGATGATACTATACTCAAGGTAAAATATAGAGCAGTAGATACTCCATTTATCACTGAAAATCCTTGACCTAAATTATGGGAATGCAGTTGCTTTTGCCAAATGTGAATCAAGCTCTGAGATCTTGATTCTTTCTTGACTCATAGAATCACGGTTTCGTATTGTTACGGTACCGTCCTCTAGTGTCTGGTGATCAATGGTAACTGCAAACGGGGCACCTACTTCATCAAGTCTTCTGTATCTTCGACCTATTGCACCCGAGTGGTCCAAAAATGCATCATATTTTTTTCGCAGTATCATGTAAACTTCTTCTGTCTTTTCAGCCAATCCGTCTTTTTTTACAAGGGACAAAACACCTACATGAATTGGGGACAAGTACGGCTCTAAGGAGAGCACTATTCTATCGTTTTCCTTGTCTTCACGGAGTCTGTGTTCTATCATGGTGTACAGACTTCGGTCTATTCCCATTGATATCTCAAAGACATGCGGCAAAACTTTGGTCTCCTCATCCATGACCTCAAATTTTTCCTTGCTTACACTTGCGTGATTTTTCAAATCATAGTCTGATCTGTAATTGCATGCAACAAGTTCAAGCCATCCAGTGTTTGTCTGTACTTCAAAATCAAATGCAACAGTGGCATAGAATGCCTTTTCCTTGTCTCCTAGTTTTCTAAATCTGCTTTTTGTTACATCAATTCCAGTCTTTTGGTAAAATTCTACAAGTAATCCTAGATAGTATGCAACAAGCTTGTTTGGCACCAAGCCCTGCTCCAAAGCTTCTTTGCATGTCACACTCTTTATGGTGTCATCTATCATTATTCGTATCTGGGTGTTTTCCACCTCTGCAAACTTGGCAAGATCATCAAGATTTCCAGGATTGCAAAAAACTTCTATTTCTGCCTGATAAAACTCTCTTAATCTAAGAAGGCTCTGCCTTGGCGATATCTCATTTCTGAAACTCTTTCCAATCTGTGCTATGCCTATTGGAAGTCTTCCTCGCATTGTCTTGTACAATCTTGGAAAATCAACAAAGATGGATTGGCATGTCTCTGGCCTAAGGTATGCAGATTCTCCCTGTGCTCCTATTCCCACTTTGAACATCATGTTGAATTTGTTTATCTTTTCAAAACTCCCTTTGCATTTGGTGCAGACAATTTTTTTCTCTTCTATTACTTTATCAAACTCTTCAAGATCTGCACTCTCTGGAACTGTTATACCTGTAATCTCTTCTATCATCTTGTCTGCCCTAAAGATTGATTTGCATTTGGTGCATTTTGCAATTGGATCTGCAAAACTTGCAAGATGACCAGAAGCAACAAAAACATTCTCTGACATTATCTGGGAACCATCAATCTCCCACATTCTGTCTCTTCTTACAAGTTCCCTTCTCCATAATTCAATGAATTTGTTCTTTAGGCTAACACCTGACGGACCATACTCCCAAAAGCCTGCCTGGGCGTCTGAATATATCTCACAGCTTGGAAAATAAAATCCACGCTCAAGTGCAAGTTGCATTATTTGTTCGTAATCCATAAAATCACAATTATTTTGCCAACTCTTTTACCTTATTCAAGTTTCCGACATCATCACGTCTCTCGTCAATTGGAGTCTCTAAAATTATTGGAATTTTCTTGCGGTTGATTGCTTTTATGATGTATTTCATGCCTTTTTCGCCAATGTAGCCAAGCCCGATGTGCTCGTGTCTATCCAGGTTACTTCCAAGTTCTCCCTTGGAGTCATTTAGGTGTAGTATCTTCAAGTGCTCAAACCCTATTGCAGTGTCAAATTTTTCAAGTGTGGCAGCTGCACCCTTTTCTGTACTCATGTCATAACCAAATGCAAAAGCATGACATGTATCAAAACATATTCCAAATCTCTTTGCAGGCTTGAGTTGCGACAAGATGGAACCAAGTTGGTCAAGATCCGAGCCAACACTATTTTTCTGGCCTGCAGTGTTTTCCAAAAGTATCGTTACATCATCTGGAGTATCTTCAGCAGCCTTTGTAAACGCCTTGACAAGCATCTCAATTCCCTTTTGGTCTCCCTTGCCCTTGTGACTTCCAAGATGTGCAACAATGTATGGAATTCCAAGCTTGCTGCATCTTTTCACCTCATCAATTAGAGAGTCAAGAGATCTTGCAAACGGATCCTCATCTGGGGAGGATAAATTTGGAAGATATGGCATATGTGCCACTGTTGCAAGTCTGTCTATCTTGCTCTTGACAAGTTTTTCTTTAAAATTTGTAGCATCAGTATTTGAAAGTGGTTTTGCTGCCCATCCTCTAGGGTTGCGGGTAAATATCTGAAAAGCGGTGCATTCTGTTGCAACTGCATTATCAACTGCCTTGTCTATTGAACCTGCAATGGATACATGCAATCCAACCTGCATGTCACTGATTTACTTTAGGATAATTTAAACTCGTATGAGATTATCTGTTTTACAAAAAATTCTAGTCAGATTTTTAAGGTTAGCACGAACAATCAAGGCATGTTAAAGATTGGGGTCAAAGATCTGGCAAAATATCCTTTTTTGACAGAGGCAGGAGAATACCTGAGAGATACCGGACTGAATCTTGAGCAGCTAGGTCACTCTGATTGGAAACCAATCGTGGAAAAAGCATATGGAAGAATAGTGGTTGCTTCATCTGGTCAAATATACCAGTCTGACCTTGATGCACTTGACAACGACTCTGAGTTGTTGTCATTTATTGTTGCAATCATTTTGCTAAAATCTGCAGGCATGGCTACTTTAATCAAGAGATTTTCACTTGCAGAATCAAGAAGAGCCGAGAGGTATCTTCAGCAGGACCTGTATGCAAGTAGAGAAAAGAAAAATCTGGAGTTGCCATTAAAAATAATTCAAGATGTATTTTCTGTAAATGTATCAATTAGCAATGACGAATTTGTAATCAAGATACCTGACTATTTGAAAAGAGCAGTACATTTTCATGAAAAAGAATGGAAGCTGGTAAACCGAAGAGTTGCAAATGGATATGTGTACCTTAGTGCACATGAAACAGTAAGGCTGATTCGTGCAGAACTTGGGGAATACATCAATGCAAGAATCCAGTCTGTAAGCATTGGCTCAATACCTGAAAGCTTTAGGCAAAGAGTTGAAGATCTTGTTTCTCTTGCCAAAAAGTTTTCTGATGCCTCCTTTGTCTCATCAGAATATCCTCCATGTGTAAAACATGGAATTGAGGTATTGGAAAAAGGTGAGAACCTTCCACACTCTGGTAGGTTTCTGCTTGCTACGTATCTCCTCTCCAAGGGTCAAACAGTAGACCAGATTGCTCCCCTGTTCAAAAATGCACCAGACTATAATGAGAGGACTACAAGATATCAACTTGAACACATATCAGGTTCATCTGGAAGCGGTACAAAGTACCAGTGCCCATCGTGTGAAAAACTTAGAAGCGAAAGTCTCTGCTTTGCGATACCTGACTGTGATGGAATAATAAATCCAGTACAATTTGGCAAAAAGAGGAAGACACAATGAATGAAAAAAATGCGCAGTTTGTAGAATCTGCATTTAAGGAATATTATTTTAATAGATTTGATCTGATACATGTTCCGCAAAAGGCCTCTGAGCGAGAATTTGGGTACCAGAAATTCAACTCTGGGATGACAAGACATCTTGTGATAAAAAATGACAAGGAGCTACATTTGTTATTGATGAAAGAAGTTCCATCTGATGTATATTGTTCAAATGCATACTATTCATTTCCAGGCCTTCCAATGTCAGAGAAAGACTGGAAGGGCGCTGATTTGATATTTGATATAGATGCAAAAGACCTTGGGCTGCCATGCAGGCAAGATCATACGATATTCAAATGCAGTTCATGTGGAAATGGAACTATTGGATTCCAGCCCCAATGTCAGCAGTGTGGCTCTGCCAAGTTCGAATCTGTATCAACTACATGCAAGAACTGTATTGCTGAATCAAAGAACCAAGTTACAAGACTTGTTGATATGCTAACATCTGATCTTGACATAAAAAAAGAAGAGATTGAGGTATATTTTTCTGGAAATGAAGGATTTCATATGCGTGTAACAAATTCTGACTACGAGTCCATAGGGTCTCATGAAAGAGCTGACCTGGCAGATTATCTCATGTTCAATGGAGCGATACCAGAATCATTTGGAGTTCCAAGGCAATATAGCTCCAAGGCATCTCTTCCATCTGTCGATGAAAAGGGATGGCGTGGTAGGGTTGCTCGCAACTTGTTCTCGTCAAAATCCAAGACGCCAAAAATTTCAAGGGATATAATCACAAATGGACACTCTGCATTTCAAATGCAACTAGAAGAGATGAAAAAAACTATGGGTGTCAAGATAGACCCAAAGGTTACCATGGATATTCACAGGATATTTCGACTGGAAGGCTCAATTAACAGCAAGAGTGGTCTTACAAAGATCCAATGCACAGATCTTGATTCATTTGATCCCTTCCAAAGTGCCTGCTTGCTTGGAGACGATTCTGTAGATATTCTAGTGGACTGCCCAACACAGGTAAGGCTGAAAAACAAAAAATTTGGGCCGTACAAAAATGAGAAGGTTTCCATGCCAAAATATGCTGCAGTATACATGCTTTGCAAGGGCTTGGGAAATCTACTATGACAAGATCCTATTTGACTTATTAATGGTATTTTGCAAAAGAAATCAGGTAAGAGACTAATTTGACACAAAGGGAGACAACCTAATTTGTACAATTCATCAACCCAGTCAAATCCACCTCCACGTGATGCCGGAAAATATGTAAGAATTGGAATTGTTGCCCTAATTGCCATAGTTGTCTTTGTTCTGACAAGCAATCAAGCAGTAGTCTTGTACATGAACTACCAGGAATTTGGAACCTTATTTACAAAACCATTGTACTTTTCTTTGTTATCTGCAATTATACTGTCCTCTATCGCACTCATACGCGTAAACATCAAGAACAGATCTTCTATGTCTTGGTACGGACTAAACGTGATACTTACATTTTTCAAGAGAGGAAGTAGCTACTCTGTAACAGATAACATACCAAGCTTCCGGGACTACAAACTAAGTATTCCAAACTTTGTGATTTGGCAGATTACCAAAGTCGTGCTCTTTGGAGCATTTTTTACAAATTTGATGTTTGGCTTTGCTGCATCATATCTTCTTGATGGACATGACATTGGACTTGACAGCGTACTAAAGATATTCTCGCTTCCGTTTGTAACACCGTCAACAGATCCTGGATATGCCACAACCCATGTCATACCAATGATTCCATCGCTTACAATTCTTGTTCCACCAATACTCGCAGTGATTGGTCTTAGACTGATACTTTATGTTGGATTGCATAACATCATTGGACTTGTAACAAGATATGTACAGGATGCTGCAAAAGGCAAACCCAAACTCTTGGACTATGTGGCAACAATTGAGGCAATAATTGGAATTGGAATAATCTGGGCTGGAATAAACATGTTCTTTACAGACCAAATTGACTATAACACAAAATATGAAATAGGAGGAACACTTGCTGCAGGATTTGCACTTGTGGGATTTTATTTTGTTGACAAGTTCAAGTCTCGAGTAATCATCCTTCCATCAAAGAGAGACATCTACATCAGAGTGATAACCCTTGTAGTAATTGCCATAATTGCCGGTTCCATAATGGTAGTAAACAACAGCATTGCAGATGCAAGAAAGATAGAGTTTCTTGGACCATACAAGGCAGAGCAGATAGGAGTAAACAGGTATCTAGGACAACTAGACCAAATAACTGTAGTACCAAATGAGGTAAAACTAAGCTCAGTCTCAGTAAATGACATTCCAAATTATGTATCACAAAATAATGAACTCTTAAACAAGGTGCGAGTGTGGGACTGGGATGCTGCATTTGCCAAACTCAAGCCCGAGATTGGACTGATACCATATGTTGATTTCGAAAATAACGATATTCTAAGATTTAATGATAGTTTGTACTGGACTGCATCAATGAAACCAGTCCTTCCATCATCTGTATCTTTGGAGAACCAGTGGTACAACCAGCACCTTGTGTATACTCATGTTGATAATGGATTTCTTACACTTGATGCGCATGATGGAACCATTGTGGACAGCAACCAATTCTTCCAGCAACGTATGATATACTATGGAGAGGGAGGACTGTTTTCTGAGACATGGGCTGCATATCCACAGAACAGGCAAGTCTCTGCAGAGCTTAACAATGCTACATACCATGGAACCGGAGGAATCGATGTCAAGCCTCCAATTAGCCAACTCTTTGAGCCAAACTTTTTCTTGTCATATCCTACAGAGCCAATACACATCATAAGATACAGGGATGTGCACGACAGAATGCAGCTTCTATATCCGTACTTCCAGTATGACTTGTTTGGAAAACAACTTGATATTCTTCCGGTAAGTGACGGCAAAAAGACATACTGGCTGGTACCATTGATTGTAGGCTTTGACACCAAGAATGTCCCATGGTCTGTATCAAATCCATACTTGAGACTTGTAGGGTATGCACTAGTTGATGTCTATAACGGAAATGTGCAACTAATCAAGACCGGTGATGACTTTTTCACAAACATGTTTGCAAGTCAATATGCAGATCAATTCATAGAGATGCCATCATGGCTTAACAAGCAACTTCGATACCCAGAAGCATTATTCAACTGGAAGGTTGACATGTTCAACATTTACCATGTTACTGATACATCCACGTTTATCCAAGCAAAGGACTTTTACGAGGTACCAGATGGACTTGGCACATATTATGTAGAAGCAAAGCCTCCTGGATTTACCAAGCCGACATATGTTGGATTGCTGTCTCTAGAGCTTCGTGGCTCCCAAGGGCGAAACTTGGCAGGATACATGATAGTTCAAAACGATGTACCAAACCTAGGCAAGATGCAGTTCTATCAGGTGCCACTTGATTCAAAAACAAAACTTCTTGGACCATCTGCAGTTCGTGAAGCACTTGCAAGGGACTCTGACTTTGCACAACTGCAGACCCTTTTGAGAACTCCAAGAGTTGGAGACAACATACTCTATAGAATTGGCGACCAGGATGTCTACTTTATTCCTGTATATACTGCAGGCTCTGGAGGAGTTGTAACACAACTTGGTACAATTGCTGCAGTTGGTGCTGCATTTGATGGAGAATACTTTGTAGGAATGGGAAGTACACCGCAACAGGCATTTGCAACATACTTGGCAAAGGTAAGCGGCGTTGCACCATCAAACGTAACTGTCGCACTACAACTTGACGAGTCTGCCAGAATGTCTACCATAAAATCAATACTCTCTGATCAAAAAATCACAGTCCTTACTCCGAAGACCATCCAGTTCCCACTTACATTTGAGGAGGGACAGGTGTCATTTACACAACAGTCTGACCTTGACAAAACCAAGAGCCTCATATCTGAATTTGTGAAAAACTTTGTCCAACCAAGTGGAAACAGAGTGCTCTTCTGGCAAGAAAATGGAACAGTAAAACTTGGTGCCGTATCAGTACAGGACAGTGTACCTGAGCTTCACTATATCACAATAGGTGTACGATAGATTGCTCCTAGTTGTAGACAATGGCTCTGTCTACACGCCATCACTTGTCAACTCTATACAAGAACTTGATGTTCCGTTTGAATCTCATGTGTATTCTGAGATACCGTCTGTAGACCTTGAGAGATACTCTTCTGTGATATTATCCGGCAGGAGAAAAAATGATGCTGCCATGAATGCGACAAACTCGGGCCTGATAAAACATGCTCTTGAAAAAGACAAGCCCCTTCTTGGCATATGTTACGGTGCAGAGATACTTGCATTAACACTTGGGGGAACAATACAAAAGATGGCTTCCTCGCGCCATGGACTATACAATGTCACCGTGACAAAAGAAAATCCTCTCTGTAATGGAAATATACGTGCATTTGAGAGCCACTCGTACATGATATCAAAACTTGGAAGCGATTTTGTACCATTTGGACATTCTAATGAGTGTAAATTTGAGATATTTCAATACGGAACAAAAAAGATCTTTGGAACCCAGTTTCATCCGGAGATGAGTCCTGATGGAAAGTTACTGCTAAAGAAATTTTCTCTGGTTTAGTTTTAATATTGTAGAATTATCTTGTCATCTGATGGATCCAACACATACTCTTGACATTCCTCTAGTTCAGGAAGAAAACATCTGTCTTCCGCTTGTTGTAAGTGCAGTCTCAAAATATTGGGGAGTTGACCTATCAATAAAAGAGGCAGCAGAGATTGCAAAAAAATATCCAAACATCAAGGGCAGCATACTAATTGAAGGCGTAGAACTTGCAGAAAGACATGGCCTGTCCTGTATAATCTCAAACTCTAGCATCAAGGAACTCAAAAAAATGATAGACATTGGAGTTCCGCCAATTGTCATACTTCCTGGAGTAAAAGATGTAGTGCAACATGCATCACTTGTAGTTGGATATGATGACACTGAAAAGACAATATTTCACTATATACCAGAGCCTGAAAAGATTGGCGCAATACCTGAAAAAATATTTGATGAGCAGTGGCAACAAGATGATAGATTGATGATACTTGTAGTACCACAAGATATTCTCTCTGACATTGGTTCATTTGACAAAGATATGGTGCAATCTAATCGCCTGTGCTTTGATGGGGAAAAACAAAGGCTGCAGGGTGATAGCGTACAAGCAATTTCTACACTAAGAAAAGCAATTGATATTCACAAATCCAACTCTACTGCCATGTGTCTTTTGGCAGGAATTCTAAATGATCAAAACTCGCAAGATGCAGTGACATACTATACAAAAACAATACAACTAAACCCAAAATATTATCTTGCATACAGGGGTCTTGGAAATTACTATCTAAAGACAAAAGACTATGCAAATGCCGAGGAATACTATTCCTTGGCACTTGAGATAGACTCTGCCAGGTTTGCACCATTATACAAAAACAGGGGACTTGTAAGATACGAGCAGAAAAAACTAGAGGAGGCAAAGCAAGATTTTGTAAAATATCTAGAGCAGATGCCTGATGCGCGTGACAGATCTGGAATAGAGCAGGCAATAGCAGAACTGTGATACCACAAAAGAAATTTAACACTAGATAATTTTTTACAATACAAATGGACTGCATCTTCTGCAAGATAGCAAATGGAACAATTCCTGCAAAGAAACTCTATGAGACTGAAAAATCACTTGCATTTCTTGACGCCTTTCCGCTTGCTCAAGGCCACACACTTGTCATACCAAAAAATCACTATTCCAAGATACAAGAGATGAGCAAAGCTGACAATCTAGACCTCTTTGATACAGTCCAAGTAATGGCAGCAAAACTTGAATCAATATCTTCTTCTTGCCTTGTTGCAATACACAACGGAAAAGAGAGCGGCCAAGAGGTTCCGCATGTGCACGTGCATCTAATTCCAAGGAAAGCATCTGATGGTGCAGGTCCAGTACACAGCATGTTTACAAAAAGACCTTCTCTTGGCAGTGATGAAATTAATGATATATGTAATATGATAACCGGAACAAAATAAGTGCGGAGTGCGGGAATTGAACCCGCGACCTTCAGCTTGGGAAGCTGACGTCCTGCCAGGCTGGACTAACTCCGCCCGAACAAAATTTGGTGTCTAACATTATATAGTTTAGTTGATAAACAAAATGCATGGATGCCAAATGCCCACAGTGTGAAAAAATTGCAATTCTTGATGATGATGCAACATACGTCAAGTGTCCTAACTGCGGATTTGAGGCAGAGTATGAGAAATATCTTGATTTGATGAGAGAAAAAGTGGGCGAGATGTCGGAGAACTTTCAGTTTGACAGACCAGGCTTTTAGATTACCAATACGAACCCTTGTCTGAGCAGTCTAGGTGAGCCCCACAATTCGTGCATATCATATGGCATGCCTGCATTGCAACCATTATCTTGTCACAGCGAGGACACTTGATCTGCTCTGTCATATAACGAAAAACGTTTTTGCATTTTTAAAAGATTTAGTGATAATGTATCATATCAAGCCCCAAACGTTAATTAATAGTTCAAAGATTTTTTTCACTACTTGGCCACATTCAAGCTAAACATATCCGATAAGAAGGGAAAAACCATTACCAAGGAGGTAAAGGATAAGGACGCAGGACCATTCTTGGGCCTTACAATAGGTGCTGAGGTTGATGCTGCTCTAGTCGGAGAAGCAGGAAAGCTCAAGATAACTGGCGGTAGCGACAAGTCTGGAGTGCCATTGCGTGAAGACATTCACGGCGGTGCTCGAAAATATATCATGCTATCAAAAGGAGTTGGACTGCGAGAAGCTGAAAAGGGCCAGAGAATTAGAAAACTTGTACGAGGAAATACTGTATCAGAAGAAGTCTACCAGCTAAACTGTTTCTATGATGGAGAATTGAAGGTAGAAGAAAAACCAGCTGAGACAGAAGAGAAAAAGGCATAGGTTAACATATTACGCATTTTTTAGTTTGTGCGTGCATTGGAAAGAAACTCTTCCAGAATGGTATACAAAAAAATACGGTTATCAACCATGTGTAAATATTGGAACTGCTGGCCATGTTGACCACGGAAAGACCACTCTAATTCAAGCTCTCACCGGTGTGTGGACAAGTGCACATAGTGAGGAATTAAAACGAGGAATTACAATCAAAGTAGGATATGCCGATGCTGCATTTTACAAGTGTAAAAGCTGTGAAGTACCACTTGGATATTCTGTGACACCCACATGCAACAATTGTGGTAAAGAAAGTGAGCTCTCACGAGTTGTAAGTTTTGTAGATAGTCCGGGACATGAAAGTCTTATGGCAAACATGCTTTCTGGGTCTGCATTGATAGACGGTGCAATGCTCCTTGTTGCTGCAAACGAAAAAGTTCCGCAGCCTCAGACAAAAGAACACCTTCTTGCATTACAGACACTTGGGATAAAACAGGTTGTCATTGTACAAAATAAGGTTGACCTGGTGTCATATGAGCAAGCAATGGAAAACTATGCCGACATTGCCAAGTTTGTCAAGGGGACTAGTGCTGCCAAGGCACCAATCATTCCAATATCTGCCCAATCAAAACTAAACATAGATGCACTAATTGGGGCAATTGAAGATAGCATACCAACACCTGAGAGAGATGACAAAAAGGATACTGTCATGCATGTGTTAAGATCATTTGATATCAACAAGCCTGGAACCAGAATAAAGGACATCAAGGGTGGAGTCATTGGAGGAAGCATAATCCAGGGCACGTTTAAGGTGGGAGATGAAATTGAGATAAAGCCAGGACTTGCAAATGAAAAGACTGGAAAATACGAGTCAATCTTTACGGAGATTGCATCACTTGGAACAGGTGCAGGTATAGTAAAAGAGGTAAAAGCTGGTGGACTGATAGCACTTGCAACAAAATTAGATCCTGCGATGACTCGTAGTGATTCCTTGATAGGCTCTGTCATAGGCAAACCAGGTACACTTCCTGAAAATTCCTATAATGCAAAGATTGAGGTAAATCTGTTTGACACTGCAGTAGGCTCTGGAGAGGAGATCAAAGTCTCTGCAATACAGACAGGCGAATCATTGAGGCTAAGTCTTGGAACTGCACCCTTGCTATCTAAAGTAACAAGTGTACGTGGTAAGACAGTAGAGCTGCAATTCAAGAGACCTGTATGTATTTTTGAAAACAGCAAGGTGGCAATAAGTCGAAGAATTTCTGAGAGATGGCGACTGATTGGTGCTGGTGTAGCAAGTGGTTAAGATAGTTTGTGATTCTAGCTTTTTGATGATTCTTGCCTCTAAAAGAATAAAAAATATCTCTAGCGTGGAAACTGAGATTGGTGCACTAGAGTATGTTGTGCCAGACATGGTTGTAAAAGAACTTGAAGGACTGGTGCATGATGATAAAAAAAAAAGCTCTGCACAAAATGCGTTGCGCATAACACAAAGTTTTCCAAAAATATCAATATCTGGCAAGTCTGTTGATGATGCTCTAGTCTTGTATGTAGAAAAAAATGGGGGAATTGTGGCAACAATTGATGCCAAGCTAAAGACTAGGATAAAACAAAGTGGAGGTTCAGTTCTTTCTGTGTCAAATGATAAGATCATACTTGAACCGGGTAAACTTTAATTCTGGTTGAAAGAAATTTGTCTTGTGTTTGAATACAAGGGCATCAAGATACGCTGGCTAGGCCATGACTCGTTTGTACTAGATAATTACATCAAAATAATCATAGACCCATACAAGATAACAAAACATGACAAGGCCGATCTCGTATTGGTATCACACAATCACTTTGATCATCTAAGTGTTGATGATCTAAAAAATGTCTGCACAGAAAAGACTGTGATAGTTGCTGCAAACGAATGCATCAATATGATAACTGGATTTGCATTCAAGGAAAAAATTGGCATGTTTCCAGGTCAAGAAAAAACAATACTTGGCACAAAGATACGTGCAGTGCCTGCTTACAATCTAGACAAGATAAACCCCGACACCAGAAAACCATTTCATCCAAAAGAAGACAACAAGGTTGGCTTTGTAATACAGATGGGAGATGTTGTAATATATCACACTGGAGATACTGACCTGATCCCAGAAATGACTGACATACAGCCTGATATCGCTCTTGTTCCTGTAAGCGGTACATATGTAATGACTGCAAAAGAGGCTTCCCAGGCAATATCTAAGATAAAACCCAAGATTGCAATACCTATGCACTATGGTACAATTGTTGGTAGCAGCAAAGATGCAGATGACCTAAAAGAGATGGTCACGTCATGCCAGATACAAATACTTGAGAAAGAAAAGTAGCTCTCTATGGCACAGACTCCAGTTTAATCTCCATGGATTTATAAACCCAAAAAATTCCATTTAAAACTGGTTTGTTACAAGATGCCAAACTATTCACTGTACGAAACTTTGATTTTCATCTCAAGCATCTGCTGATAATAGGAATTCTTGCAATATCATTTTCCATATCTGTAATGGTCCGCTCACAGGCAGCAGATTATGGATTCCAACTAAACGAGTTTGACCCGTTCTTCAATTATCGTGCAACACAATATCTTCTAGATCATGGTCTTGATGCATACGTTCATTGGCATGATGACATGAGTTGGTATCCAACAGGCAGAGATGTCTATAGTACTGCACAGGTGCCATTGCATGTAACTGATGCGGTATTGTACAAGATATTTGGCGGCGGTATGAGCCTTTATGACTTTACCATACTATTTCCTGTGATATTTGGTTCCATGACTGCAATAGTTGTATTTGCTCTGGTTCGCGTACTTGGTGGTACAAGTGCAGGATTGTTTGCATCATTGTTCTTTTCCTTGTCTCCCCCAATCATAGTAAGAGGAACAATTGGTTGGTTCAAGTCTGAACCGCTTGGCTTGTTTTATGGGCTGCTTGGAGTATACCTGTTTCTTAGCGGACTAAAATCTAAAAACAAAAAAGTAGCAATCGCAAAACTATCTGGAGGTGGATTCTTCCTTGCAGTGGGCTTTGCATCCTGGGGTGGAATTGAATTCTTCTTAATACCGCTTGCAATATTCTTTGTAGCATTACCGTTTATACGAAAAGATCACAACTTTTTGCTGTGGGCAGTTCCATTGTTTGTTGCAGTAACAATGGCAATAGCAGGCGGGTTGTTTGCAAGACCTGGTCCGTCATTTGTATTTGGGGCACGTGGACTTGCAATGATTGGGCCTGCCATACTTCTTGTGATAATAATTTTTGTTCAAAAGTACAGCAAGGAACAACACCGCGTACGAAACAGTCTGTTGGTTCTTGTCGCCCTTCTAATAATTGGCGGTGTCATCATGGAATCAAGTGCATTCCATACTGTGAGTTTCCGTTACCTCAACGCTGTAAACCCATTCCTTACCTCTGAAGACCCGCTTGTTGACTCGGTTGCAGAACACGCCACTCCAACACTTACGCAAAACTTTACGTACTTTTCAGTATTGATGCTGTTTGCGGGCCTTGGCATATGGCTTGTCTTTAGAAAACGGGACGGCAACTCTAGGTTTTCAGTAAGAAATGAGATGATAGTTTTTGCTTTGATAATTGGTATGGTTGGGGCATATTCTGGCTCTACATTCTCTAGACTCGAATTACTTACATCGACTTCTGTCATTATATTGTCGTCTATAGGACTTGCAATTCTTGTGGGCGACATACTAGGACGTGATACAAAACCAGTTAGTGTGACAGAACCAAAGAAAGGTGCAGGAAAGAAAGATGCACCCACAAAGAAGGCTGAATTGCTTGGAAGACTTCCAAAGATTGCATTTGTTGCAGTAATTGTTGCTTTATTGCTTGTTCCTACACTTTATCCTGTAAATGCAAATTGGATAACAATGACCAAAGCTCCACCTACCATACTAAATGGAGGCTCAAACTTTGCAATTGCAACAGACGACTGGCCCAATGCAATGAGCTGGCTAAAAAATAACACACCGACAGACTCTGTAGTTGCATCATGGTGGGATTATGGATATTGGGTGCAGACTTTGGGAGATAGGAAGACACTTGCTGATAATGCCACTATTGATACTCATGTAATTGCAAATATTGCAAGAATGCTCTTGAGTTCTCCTGACCAAGCATGGCAAATGTTGCGAGACTCTGGATCAAACTATGTACTTGTATATGTGGTAGGACAAAAGTTCACTTCAGGCAACCAAGACCTATACGTTCTTGGCGGTGGAGGAGATGAGAGCAAGAAACAATGGTTCATGAAGATAGGAGGCCTAGATTCTTCCAAGTTCTTACAGGATGATTCCTTTACACCTACAGACTATTTCTGGAACAATACATTGCTTGGAAAGATGTTTCCATTTACTACTGTTACATACTACGATCCAAATACCCATAATGAATCACCAACATATTCAACCGGATACACTGCAATCTACTCAAAGACAATCAAATATCCTGCAGATGGCACAGGACCACTACGACTGATATACTCTTCACCAAGCATTGACAGAAAAGACTCGGGTGTATTCTCTGAAGTCTTGATATACCAAGTAAATCCTGATTACAAGCCAGGCACACAGCAAACAACGCAGCCAAGCCAAGTAATTACCAAGCCAACAAGTACCACACCTGCAGGAGGAAATATTGCAGTGATTAACACCAAGTTTGGACAGATAAAATTCCAGTTACTAGATAACGTGGCACCAAAGACAACTGCCAATTTCATAAAACTAGCACAATCTGGTTTCTATGATGGAACTGTATTTCACAGAATAGTTCCAGGATTTGTAATACAAGGGGGAGACAAAAATTCCATTAATGGTTCAAGAAGCACGTGGGGACTAGGAGATGCTGGATATACCATCCCGCCTGAATTTAGCACAAGTGTCAACTTTACAAAATACATGGTAGGTATGGCGCGAGGCTCTGATGTAAACAGCGGAAGCTCCCAGTTCTTTATCACACTTGATGATACCCCGTGGCTAAACAACCAGTATACATTGTTTGGTCAAGTCATATCAGGCCAAGATGTTGTTGACAAGATAGCTGCATTAAAGACAAATTCTGACTCTCAACCTGTCGATGCTGATTCTGCTCGAGTGTCAACAATTACAATCGAGTCAGGCAATAGCACCAAATAATATTCTGTTATAATATCGTAGCAGTGATTTTACTTGTATCTGTCTGATATACGGTATCTTGCATACTTGTCGTCTGGAGAATATTTTCCTGGGTGTACCGTAACTGTCTGGTGACCGCACTTGGGACACTGGTCCTTTAGCGTGTATCTCTTACAATCTGGACATTTTCTCATCTGAAAGTGCATTTTCTAGCCTTCTCTTGTTTTCTTTGATTCTTCTCTTGTAAATTTGAATGTGCCACCCTTTTTCTCAATTGTATTCTGGACTGTGGCCAAGATTGGCTTGAGTTCCTTTTCTGCTTCCTTAAAGTTTGGGGCTTCAAGTGAAATACGATACTTGGGAGCACCAATGTATGTGACAGATATCTCCTTTTTGTCTTTGGTTGCATCAATTAATGCATTTTTGATTATCTCTATGCCGTTTGACTTGTTACATGTAAGCTCAAAGATTCCCCGTATCTCAACATGGGGAACTTGAATTTTTGAACCAAGCTCAGAAATTACTTCAAGTGCCTTTGCTGGAATCTTGAGGCCATCCAATACTGTTGTACCCTTGGCGGAAACTTCTGAAAATGCGTCATATATGGAGCCAAACTTGTCCACTAGAACATTTTCCAATTTAGCCATCTCTGACTCGGATAAACCTGCACGAGACTTGAGGTTATCAACTAGAGCGTCTTCTTTTTCTCCTCGCTTTATCTCCAAGAGTTTCTTTTTCTTTTGGTCTGATGATACCTGCTTTAGTGATAGGTCTATCTCAGATCTTCGTGGGTCGACACGCTTTACAAGAAGGACCTTTTTTTCTCCAATCTTGAGGAACTTGCCCACATTTCGTA
Source organism: Candidatus Nitrosotalea sinensis (assembly GCF_900143675.1). Classification (NCBI taxonomy): domain Archaea; kingdom Thermoproteati; phylum Nitrososphaerota; class Nitrososphaeria; order Nitrosotaleales; family Nitrosotaleaceae; genus Nitrosotalea; species Nitrosotalea sinensis. Next base: position 222,121 of record NZ_FRFC01000001.1, on the reverse strand, counting down.
TCCAACCTGTTGCAATCTCAGAAACATGCAAGAATCCTTGAATATTGTTAAATTCATCAAGGGAAACATAGGCTCCCTGATCTACTATCCTTGTAACTGTTGCAATGACAATCTCTCCAACTTCTGGAAAGTCTTGTACAGTTGTTGTCATGGATTTTCAGACCTGATGTACATAATTTAATGTTGCTGGTGACTGGAATAGTTAATTTACAAATATGTATATTTTCTAAAAGTCAATTCCTTTCTTTGCTTTGATTCCTGACTTGAAAGGATGTTTTATTTCTCTCATCTCTGTTACAAGGTCTGCTTTTTCAATGATTTCATCTCTTGCATGATTCCCGGTAAGGACTATGTTGACATCATCTGGTCTGGCTGCAATTACATCCAAAATATCTTGCAGATTTATCAATCCAAGGTTTAGTGCATAATTGATTTCATCTAGTATTACAAGATTGTATATTTTGGAAGTTATCTTTTCTTTTGCAACCTTGAGTGCCTCTTCTGCCATCTTTTTATGATCTTCAATGGGACTCTTGTCATCTAATATTCCTACAAATCCCTTGCCAATTGCTGTAAGCTCAAACTCTGGTTCTAGTCTCTTTGACGATGTCATCTCGCCATAGTGCCAGGAACCCTTGATGAATTGTATCATGCAAATTTTATGATTGTATCCGACTGCTCGAAGGGCCATACCTAGTGCTGCTGTAGTTTTTCCCTTGCCCTTTCCTGTATACACTATGACTAGTCCTTTTGTCAATGCCAAACAATTTTTGTGTGTTAGGTAAAAAGATTGGGATTAAAACCACAGCTTATAATGTTGTATGAGAAAAATTTGGGTGATATTGGATGGTAAAAAATTATAGTTATGATATTGTTATAGTGGGAGGCGGGCCTGCTGGGCTTTCTGCAGCATGGGGTGTAGCAAAAAAAGGTCTCAGCGTTGCTGTACTTGAAAGAGATGAAGCAATAGGACAGTATGTAAGAACAAGTGGAGTTACGTGGATAAAAGAAGCGCAATCTTTTGGAATTCCTGCAGAGTGTTACAATGAAATACGAAACTATGCATTTTATTCTCCAAATAATTATGTGATAAAAAAAGGCCAGACTGCGCATGCGGCAGTGCTTGATGTGAGAAAGACGTACCAGTTTCTTGCATATGAGGCAGCAGCAAAAGGTGCAGATATTTTTCTTCGAACAAGCGCAACTGACGTGATACAAAACAATGGAAGACTGGTTGGGGTCAAGGCAACCTCATTAAAAGAAGAGTTACAGTTTGACGCCAAACTTGTAATTGATGCAAGTGGCTTTTACTCTGTTGTTGGGAGAACGCTTGGAATTGTTCCCCCGTGGAAGAGGTTTGGGGCAGGTGCAGAATATGAGGCGTATGTGGATAATGTAACTCCTGACACATGGCATCTTATGGTGGGCTCGCAATATTCTCCTGCTGGATATGCATGGGTGTTTCCACTTGGTAAAAATAAAGTGCGCATAGGAGTGGGGGTTGGCAAGCCAAATTCTCAGGCAGATGCAAGCAAGTTGCTAGTTGAGCTTGTGCAAAAAAAACCAAGACCGCTTGATTCTCTAGGGAGAATTGTTCCAATCGAGTTTCATTATGGATTGATTCCAAATGAGGGGCTGCGCCAATCTACAATCTCTGATGGCCTTATCATGGTGGGAGATTCTGCCGGACAGGCAAACCCGCTAGTGCTTGAAGGAATTAGATATGCCATAGAGTTTGGCAGAAAAGCAGGAGATATTGGGGCAGAATGTGTGTCCAAAGGGGACACATCACGAAAATCATTGCAATCCTATGAAGATGCCATGCGAAAATCAATAGGTTCCAAGATTGCATCTGCAATAAAGGTCCAGTACAGGTGGCTTGATCTTAGTGACTCTGAATGGGACAAGGAGCTTGAAATAATTGACGAGCTATCAGCAGAGGAATTTCTTGACTTTATCAAGGCAGATTTTGGAATGGCAAACATGTTCAAGCTTGCAGCACACCATCCAAAGCTTGCTCTACGGCAATTATTTCAAATAATCAAAAACACTGGCAATGATAAAGAGGCATGAAACTACCAAGAATTGTTCTTGCAGGTGTTACAAGCGGTGTAGGAAAGACATCCATTACTTGTGCAATAATACATGGAATTCAAAGCAGGGGGTACTCAGTTCAGCCATTCAAGGTTGGGCCTGACTTTATAGATCCGAGTTATTTGACGTCTGTCTCAGGCAGAACTGCCCGCAATCTTGATGTCTGGATGATGGGAGAAAAAGGAGTTTTGAAAAATTTTGTACAAAATTCAAAACAAAATCTATCTGTAATTGAGGGCGTCATGGGATATTATGATGGATTTGACGGCAAGTCTAGTTATGCAAGTACATACGATGTTGCCAAGATTGTAAAATCAAACGTAATTCTTGTACTTGATGCAAGCAAGGCGGCCCGCTCTATTGCTGCAACTGCCATGGGGTTTGTAAAATTTGAGAAAAACTCTAGGATATGCGGCGTAATACTGAACAAAATTGGAAGCAAAAGGCATGAAGCATTGTGCAGGGATGCCATGAAAAAAACTGGACTGCCAATACTTGGTGTCATTCCAAGAGATAACACTATTCAACTAGAGTCAAGACACCTTGGACTGGTTCCGGTACCTGAGAATAAAGATCTTGAAAAAAAGATCAAGTCTGTTGCAAGACATGTCTCCAAATTTATTGAAATAGATGAGATAATCAAGATCTCAAAGGATTCCTCGTCTCTGCCAAAAGTTTCTCCAAGAGAGAAAAAGAAAACAAAAACAACAATAGCAGTTGCACTAGATGAGTCCTTTAATTTCTACTATCAAGACAATCTGGATATATTATCAAGTCTTGGGGCAAAACTTGAATTTTTCAGTCCATGTCATGATACCAAAATACCTGATTGTGATGGGATCTATATTGGTGGTGGATTTCCAGAGGTGAAAGGCTCACTGTTGCAGAAAAATCAAGCCATGAAAAATATTGTAAAAAAACTTGCACAGGATGGCATGCCAATTTATGCAGAATGTGGGGGATTGATGTATCTTACCAACTCTATACAATACGACTCGGGAAAATTCAAGATGGTCGGTCTGTTTGACGCGACGACTATAATGGAGAAAAGTTTAAAGCTAAATTATACAAGTGCCAAAGCCAGGCCTGGTTCTCCATTTTCATTGTCTGGCATGATCAAGGGACACGAGTTTCACTATTCTGAGATTGATCTTTTGTCAAGGGACTCTAAATTTGCATATGAGATGTCAACTGGTATTGGAATCAAAGACAAAAAGGACGGGCTTGCCGTATACAATACTCTTGCATCCTACATGCATGTACATTTTGCAGGCTCGCCGGTTGCTGATAATTTTGTAAAATCCTGCATCTCTTATTCTAAAAAATAAAAGCTACTCAGGTAGATCTCTTTGCTATGATTTTGTATAATGCATTGACAATTGCAGAGGCGCATGGGCTTCCGCCTTTTCTGCCAATGTTTGTTATGTATGGTGTATCTAGCGTACGCAATTCATCCTTTGATTCTACTGCACAGACAAATCCTACTGGAATGCCAATTACAAGTGCAGGTGATGTGATTCCTTCTCGTATCATCTGTATGACTTCTGTTAGGGCAGTGGGAGCGTTGCCTATTGCTACAACACCATGGTCCATCTGTCTTGCTACAAGCCTCATAGATGTCTGGGCACGTGTCTTGTTGAGCTTTTTTGCTTCTTCAATTACTGCAGCATCTGATATGTTGCATATGACTTGGTTTCCAAATTTTTTCATGTTATCCTTGTTAAATCCTCCAATTACGCCGTTGACGTCTGTTATGATGTTGCATCCCTTTTGCAGTGCATCTGTAGCACTGCTTATTGCATCCTTGTGAAATACAATCTTGTTTGCTCGTGCAAAATCAAAATCTGCAGTAGAGTGGATTATTCTTTTTACTATTGTCCACTCGTCTTCTGAATATGGGTGGGAACCAATCTCGCTGTCTATTATTTCCATGCTCTTGTCTTCTATGGATTGGCCCTTTTGTGTAATCATCTCTCTACCTCTCCTGCTCTCTCAATTATAAGATCAACCATTTTTTCATCAGTGCCTAGGTGCTGTGTTATCAATACTTGTTTCATCTTGTGTTTTTCTAGTGCAGGCACAAGATCTACGTTGATATCTCTTTTTACATGTGCACCCTCATGCAAAAAGTAAAAAACAACAACCAGGACCTCTGGATCCCTTTGCTTGCATATTTTTATTCCCTGTTCTATGTTTGGTTCTTCTATTTCAAGAAAGCAATAATCTGCATTTCTGTATGACTTGGCAAGCTCATCTGTTATGTACTTGATTGAGATCTTGGCATTTGGATCCTTGCTTCCATGGCCAATCACAAGAACATCTACCTTGTTGTTTGGCAATTTTACTCCTTCTTTTTCTAGAGCTGACTTGATTCTGTTTTCTACAAGTCTCACAAGGGTAATGTGCATGGACATGGGTTTGGTTACAAGAAACTTGACGTCTGTGGTTGCTTGGTGTTTCATTACTTGTGTCACTGCAGCCTTGACTTTTTTTCCTGGATACAAAAAGTATGGAACTATTGTAAGAGAATCTATCTTGTTTTTAAGAGCCTCTTTGATGCCTTCTTCGATATACGGAGGCCTTACCTCCAAAAAGCAGTAATTTGCAAAGACATAGTCTCCTTTTTTTTGCACCTCTTTGCAAATTACTTCAAGCTCTTGGGCTGCCTCCTGCTCCTTGCTTCCTCTGTCTATTAGTAAAATTCCACGCTTCAAGTTGTACTCCTTGCTATTGCAATTGTAAGGTTTGGCGGAAACTTTTGCTTTTGCACTATTAAATCTCCTCCTGATGCCTTGATTGCAGATGCCTCTGAGACACTTGGAGTGCCCTCAAAGCTCTGTACCACATCTGATGGATTTGGTATGGTTATTGTTGCTAATTCAGATTTGTCAAAATATACTAGTGGCACATTCATTTCCCTTGATAATTCCTGTAATCCCTTTACGTCTGCTTCCTTTTTAATTGATGCAAACTTGGCAACAGAGTTGGCACTAAGTTTGAACTTGGAGAGGCAAAACTCCATTCCCTCCCTTATGGTCTCCTTTGTGGTATCCCAGTGGAGTCCGACCCCTACTACCAGTGTTTTTGGCCTATATGTCACAGAACGGCCGTCTAGTTCCTTGTTTTGGAGTATCTTGTCTGAAATTATGAGAAATCCCTTACAGTCTGAATTTACCATCTCGTCAAGTGAATTGTAAATGTGGACATTTTTTGGAAGTTCTTTGTTGGGCAGCCACCAGTCCTTTCTTCCTGCATCTTGGAAGACTCCAATTTTTTCTTCGTTTACCATAAAGGCGCTAACCTTTGTCACTGTAGAATTTTCATCTATTGTCCAGCCGAACTCCTTTCCTACCAGGTCTACTGCAATTGTCTTGTTTACATCTGCCGCAGTAGTAATCACAGGTGTTGCTCCTAGAGTCTTTGCTATTTTTTCTGTCAACTCGTTTGCACCGCCAAGGTGGCCTGAGAGTGTACTGATTACAAATTTGGCAGTATCATCAATTACTATGACTGCCGGATCTGTCTTTTTGTCTTTCATGTGAGGAGCAACAAGTCTTATCACTGCACCAAGTGAGAATATGCATACAAGTGCGTCATAGTTTTGGAATAACTCCTGTACCTTCGATGTTGTAGAATCTTCAAACCACTCTATGTCTTTTCCATTTTGGAAAAACTTGGAGGGGCAAAATATCTTCCATGTTGAAAAATTATTCTTCAGGCGTAATGCTGTCTCTATGCCATTTTTTGTTATTGCAAGTACTGCTGTCTTGTTCACGATGTTACCTTTCTAGGTCTCAAGATATTTGTTACTCTTTGGATACAGTCCGATTATCTTTCCGTCAAAATCAAACATTATTACCTCGATCTCAAACTTGTTGTCTGAATATTTTCCAAGCTGCATGTGTGCTTCCTTGCATATCATATCAAAGTAGCCCTGAACTTTGTTTTCGTTTGTTATCTCAAAGACATGTCTTGCAGTGTTTGCAGATTTTATTTTGTCAACTATGTCTTGGGATGCTCCGCATTTTTTTGCAAGCTCTGAGAGAAATTTCATGTCCACCTTTGAGCCTTTGACATGGGTCTGCTTTACACCCATTGCCATCTTTGCAAGCTTGCCAATAAAGCCTGCAACATGGGCCTTTTTGATGCCTTTTTTTGCGCAGACTTGAACTGTATATCCTGAAAAATCTCCCATCTGGACAAAACAGTGGTCTGGAAGGGAAATTATCTTTCTTGAATAATCCTCGCTTCTTCCACCTGTTGTAAGTACCACGGTGTCATCACCCATTGCCCTTGTTACCTCTATGCTTTGCCTTATTGACGCTGCAAAAGAGGCAGTAGAATATGGCACAACTATGCCGCTTGTTCCAAGAATTGAGATGCCTCCAAGTATTCCAAGCCTTGGGTTGTCTGTCTTTATTGCAAGCTCTCGTCCCTTTGGGACTGATACTAGCACCTTAATTCCATTTTTTGCAAGAATGTCTTGTGCTATCTCTAAAATGTTTTCACGTATCATCTTTGTTGGGGTTGGATTTATTGCAGCCGCGCCAATGTCAAGTCCCAGTCCTGGTTTTGTAACTCTTCCAACCCCTTCTCCTCCATCAATTTCTATCTTGCCTACATTTTGGTCAAGTGTAACTTGGGTTATTATTTCTGCGCCATGTGTTACATCAGGATCATCTCCGCCGTCTTTGATTACGGTACATGTGGCAGAATTTTTTTCAAATTTGCAATCTGTAATTTTTATTTTAATTTGTGATTTCTTTGGAAGCGTTACATCGATATGGTCTATTTTTTTTTGGTTTATTATGCAAACAAGTGCTGCTTTGGCGCCTGCAGTTGCGCATGTTCCAGTTGTAAAGCCGGTGCGCATCTTTTCTTTTGGCTTGTCATCTTCCATGGATATTTCCTTGTTTTACTGCGTATTAATCCCTTGAGATATTACTTGAGTATGGTTGATAGAATTATCCAGAGTGCCATGGCACCAAGCCCGCCATACAGTATGAGGTGCGTACTGATTGGTGAGCCCTCCTTTTCCTGGTTATGTTCATAATCCTGAGTTGCACTTGCCCCGAAATCTCGTCTAAACTCTGCAAAGTTTGGACCGAAATTAAATTCGCTACCTGTTCCCTTGTCGTACTTTTTCCAAAAATCAGAGTACTTGGTGGCAACTTCGCTCTCTGAGATTTTGTCTTTTTTCTTTTCTTCGCTTCGAAGTTGCTGGTACGCCTCTGTTACCTTCTTGAATGCCTCCCCGTCACCCTTGTTCCTGTCTGGGTGGTACTTGAGGGAGAGTTGCCTGTATGCATTTTTGATCTCCTTCTGGGAAGCTCCTGCCTGTACTCCCAGGATATTATGGCACTCTGCCGTATTCAATTGGTATACCATCATACCTAACCACCAAGACCAAAATTAATTTGTCGGCAAAATGCTTGATTTTGGTATGAATGTAGCAATCACGGGCGCAAATGGCTTTGTGGGAAGAAATGTTGGTGCACATCTTGCAAAAAATGGATTTACAATAACAGGAATTGCAAGAAAAGCAAAGGATGAGAAATTCCCGATCATCCTCTCTGAAGATTTGGCAGAGGCAAGGCTTGGAAATGTTATACAAAACTATGATGCATTGATTCACTTGATTGGGCAGGGAAGACAGAATGTACGTGATACGTATGAAAAAGTAAATGTCTCCCTTACAAGAAATGCCGTGGCTTTATGCAAAAGGGCTGGAATAAAAAAAATAATTTACATGAGCGGTCTTGGTGTTGACAAATCTACAACACTTGGGTATTTCATATCAAAGTATAACGCTGAGCAAGAGATTGTAAAATCTGGACTTGACTATACAATATTTCGAGCATCGTATATTGTTGGCAAGGACGATCCATTATCAAAAACTTTGAGGGAACAGATACGAAAAAGAAAAATCATAATTCCTGGATCGGGCAACTATAGGTTCCAACCGATCTTTGTAGGTGATGTCTCTGAAATAATTGGAAAAGCCATTGTGGAGAAAAGATTCTCAAATAAAATAATTGATCTTGTAGGGCCTCAAATAATCAACTACAACTTGTTTGTGAAAAAATTTCTTCATGGAAGAAATGTACCGATACAAAGGCTTGACTTTGAAGATGCATATCATGATGCGCTGCATGGAAAGGGGTCTTTTGGTGTAGATGACTTGGCTATAATGGCAGGTGACTATATCGGGAGCCACAAAAAACTTGCATCGCTTGCAAAGATGAAATTTATCAGATGGGACGAGATTCTAAAGTCCGGCAGCCTTTCTTAGTGTGTCTGCCTTGTCTGTCTTTTCCCAGCCAAATTCAGACTCACTTCTTCCAAAGTGTCCATATGCTGCAGTCTTTTTGTATATTGCATTTTTGAGCTTGAGATGAGATATAATCGCAGAAGGCCTCATGTCAAAATGTTTTCTGACAATGTTTTCTATCTGATCCTCTGGAATCTTGCCTGTGTCAAATGTATTAACCATCAATGAAACTGGTTCTGCTACGCCTATTGCATATGCAACCTGGACCTCACACTTGTCTGCAAGTCCTGCCGCAACTACATTTTTTGCAATGTATCTGCACATGTAACATGCAGACCTGTCAACCTTTGACGGGTCTTTTCCAGAAAATGCTCCTCCTCCATGTCTTCCCATTCCGCCATAAGTGTCCACAATTATCTTTCTTCCAGTAAGACCTGCATCTCCTGGTGGACCGCCTATGACAAATCTGCCTGTTGGGTTTACGTGAATCTTTATCTTGTCATTCCATAATGAGCCGCAGACTGGCTTGATTACTTTGTCAATTACTTGTTTTCTAATCTCTTCATTTGATATCTCTGGAGAATGCTGTGTTGATATTACAATCGCATCAATTCTCTTTGGTTTACCGTTCTCATACTCTATTGTAACTTGAGACTTGCCATCAGGTCTTGCCCATGGAAGCTCTTTTTTCTTTCTAGCTTCTGCAAGTCTGCTTGTAAGCTTGTGTGCAAGCAAAATTGGCATTGGCATTAAATCATCAGTTTCATTTGTAGCATATCCGAACATCAGTCCTTGGTCTCCTGCACCCTGATCCTTGTTATCTGTTGCAGTAACTCCCATTGAAATGTCTGGACTTTGTGCATGCAATGATATCAATACGCTACACGAATCTGCATCAAATCCATATTGTGGATTGTCGTAACCTATCTCTCTGATTGTTCTTCTTACTACGTCCTGTATGTCAAATCTTGCCTTTGATGTAACCTCGCCTGCAACAAGTACTACGCCTGTTGTTGTTAGGGTTTCAACTGCAACTCTTGAATCTGGATCTTGCTTGAGAAATTCGTCTAGAACTGCATCTGATATCTGGTCACAGATCTTGTCTGGATGACCTTCAGTTACTGATTCTGAAGTAAATAAGTAGCTTCTAGGAGAGGCCATGATATAACTTCCTATAATTCGTTCTCTAGTTTAATGAATAATACGTTGTTTCCTCGTACTATGACTCGGCCATAATTTGCAATGACTTTGCCATTGCTGATTTCTTCGGCATCTGTCATGATTAGATTCATGTAGGAATCTACGTTGTTCATCTTTCCTTTGTATTCAATTTCACTTTTTAGTCTAACAGTAACTTTTTTGTTTATTCCCTTTTGCAGTGTAGTTAAAGGTCTTTTTGGTGTTGATGCCTGTGACAATCACAAATCACTTGTCACCACTTCTTGAAATAGGGAATAAAAGGGTTCTGTTAATGTTAAAATTGCAAATAATGCGACAACAAATTCTCCGATGACCACTTATACCAATCTTTGATATGATTTTGTAGGTTGGCATTTATCTCCACAGGTCTTTTGGGATTAGATGAACTGCTTGGCGGAGGCATTTCCGCTGGCACAATAACTGATATCTCTGGACCTGGTGGCAGTGGCAAGACACAACTTGCAATGCAGATATCGCTAAACTCTTTACAACAAAGTACGGTGCTATACCAGGATACCAGTGGAGGGTTTAGGCCTGAAAGAATGTTGGAAATGATAAAAATGCGAGGCCTTGAACCATCGCTCTTAGATGATGTCATTGTTGCAAGGATAACAAATACTGCAGAGCAGCTAGAATATGTAAAAAAAATTCCTGCTATGCAGCCAAGGCTGGTAGTGATTGAAAACATCACTGACTTGTTTTCATTTGAATATTCCAAGGAATCAAGCATGCTTGAAAAACATGTCCTGTTTATCAAATACATGCATGAGCTGAGTTTTTTGGCAGTTCAGAACAAGATTGCCGTTGTTGTGACAAATGTTGTAAGAAACATGGACGGCAGAGAGGTTGAAAACCTGAATAATTCAATTAGCATGTTTGTGCACAAAAAAATAAAGTTACAAAAAGATGGCAAAAAGTATCAGGCTCAGGTACTGCCGTCCTTTGGGGGAAAAAAAGAGATCTTGTATACAATAACACAATCTGGGATTGAAGCACCTTAAGATATTTATCACTGGAGGTGTTGGGTAATCTATGGCAGGAATTTTTGATTATATACCAATTATATCTGCCGTCTTGTTTGGCATAGGTCTGGTCGGTGTGATGGTATACGAGCGAGCTAGAACAAGACAAAGCACAGAGCAACAAGAGCCTGCTTCCTGAACTTGAGACAAAGTTTCGTAATCTTGGGTTTGTACATCTAACTGAGATACAGCAACGGGCAGTTCCTGTAATATTTCAAAAGATTGATTCACTGGTCATTGCACCGACAGGATCTGGAAAGACGGAGACTGCTGTAATACCGATATTTGCAAAGGTTGCGACATCAAAAAAACAGGACAAGATAAAGGTGCTGTATATCACGCCACTTAGGGCGCTAAACCGGGATGTCTTTAAGAGGATAATAAAATATGCTGAAAATGACGGCCTTCGAATCGAGGTGCGACACGGGGACACGTCGCAATCTATGAGACGCAAGATAAACTTGGCACCTCCTGATGTCTTGATAACTACGCCTGAAACTCTGATTATACTTCTTACACAGCCTGTCATGCTAAAGGCGCTGGATGAACTTGAATGGATTGTAATAGATGAGGTTCACGAGTTACTTGGAAATGAGAGGGGCGCCCAACTATCACTGAGTCTTGAAAGGCTGCAGGCAAACACAAAATTTCCGATGACAAGGGTTGGGCTTTCTGCAACTGTGGGAAACACTGAAGAAGCTGCCAAGTTTGTGGTTGGAACAAAAAGAAGATGCAAAGTAATACAAGATGATTCCATTAGAAAATATGATGTAGAGGTAAAATACATTGAAGGGACAATTACCGATGTTGTAGATTATGTAATTGACTATGTATCAAAAAACTATGCTGCATCGCCTGTATTGCTGTTTACAAATACAAGGGGCGAGTCAGAGTATATTGCATCGGTCCTAAAGGAAAGGTCAAGCATATCAGTGGAATTACACCATGGGTCATTGTCGCAACAAGTGCGAGAAGAGACAGAGGACATGCTGAGGGCCGGAAAGCCTGGAATAGTTGTATGTACGTCATCACTTGAGCTTGGACTTGATATTGGCTCTGTGGAACTTGTCATTCATTATGGATCTCCAAGGCAAGTATCAAAATTGATGCAAAGAATTGGGAGGAGCAGGCACACAAGGGGATCTTCTGCAAAGGGATTGATTGTTACAAACAACCCTGATGATGAAATTGAGGCACTTGCAATACTTGACAGGGTAAAAGAAAAATCAATTGAGGACCAGATAGTCCATGATGGCGCACTGGATGTCTTGGCGCATCACTTGGTTGGAATGGCAATGCAGTTTGGCAAGATGTCACTTGACAAGGCGTTAAACATGATAAATCAGGCATACTCGTTTCGAAATGTAACAATAGAGCAACTAATTGAGGTGCTAGAAGTTTTGCAGGGTGGAAACATTGTATCACTTGATAAACAAGAGATGTCATTTACAAAAAGGGGACGCTCGTTTAGGTACCACTTTGAGAATCTGTCCACGATTCCTGACATATTGAAATTCAAGGTATTTGATACTGCATCTAAAAAAATAATCGGAAGCCTTGACCAGAGATTTGTAGGCGACAACGGGGAGCAGGGAAGTGTATTTGTGTTGCGTGGGATGCAGTGGAGAATTCTAAATGTTGATGATAGCTCCCTTAAGGTAAATGTAGAACCAATCCAGTCTGCTGGGATAAATGTGCCATACTGGGAAGGGGAGAACATTCCTGTGGACTATACCACTGCAAGAAGGGTAGGCATGGTAAGGACAAAGACGATTGTTGCTCCGTTTACAAACATGGTAATCCAAAATCTAAAGCTGCATGTGATACCTGACGAGAAGAACATCGTAATAGAATCACAAAGATCAAGGAATACAATTGTGATTCATTCTTGTTTTGGTACAAGGATAAATGCAACACTTGCAATGTTGTTGTCATCAATGATATCTGCAAAGAGCGGATATCTTGTTGATTCAAGGTCTGATGCATACAGAATCATGCTGTCATCAAATGGAAGAATTTTAGAGCAATCTGTGCGGGATGTGATATCTGACAAATACAATCTGGAGGATATAGTGCAGGCATCGATTGCGGGAACCCACAATGTAAATTGGAGGACATGGTGTGTTGCAAAAAAATTTGGCATGGTTGGGAGGGAGGCAGTATATGACAGAAAGTCTGCAAGATTTTTGTTTGAGAGGTACTCCAAGACTCCGCTTGCTAAAGAGGCACTGCGGGAGCTATACCATGACAAGTATGATATTTCAAACACGGAACAGCTATTGGAAAATATCAACCGGGGTATCATAAAAATAACATGGGTTGAGGTAGAGTCTTTTACAAAACTTGCAGAGCCAATACTTGATCATACCACAAAATACTATGCATCCCCTGCAAACATGGACAAGGGAATACTTGATCTTGTAAAGGCCAGATTGATGAAAAGCAAGCATAGGCTTGTTTGTGTAAGGTGTGGCAAGTGGGAAAAAGTTGTGGAGACAGGGCAGATAAGTGATATTCCACCGTGTCCGTACTGCAAGTCGCGACAGATATCTGCCACCTTTTACTCGGACTATGACTTGCCAAAAATAGTGCAGAAAAAAATTGCTGGAAAAAAGATAACTGCGGAGGAGAGCCACAAGTTTGCTCGTGCATGGAAGGTATCATCTTTGATTGCAAACTTTGGCAAGACTGCGCTTGTTGTGTTATCTGGATATGGTGTGGGTGCAGATACTGCTGCAAGAATCTTGCGCAACATGATAGGTGAGGAGGAGCTTTACAAGCAGATTTACGAAGCAGAAAGGCAGTATGTCACCACTAGGGGATTTTGGGACTAGTTCTTTCTTGTAATTGATGAATGTGATGTAAGGAAGAGCTCTATTCGTCCCTCAAGGCCTGCCTTGGCGTTTACTGCAGTTACTGTGATTATCTCGCCTTGGGTGAACTGTTCTAAGAGTCGTGCCTGTGATCTCCATCCTTTGAGCCATATCTGTCCTGTATCATCTTCGATAAATGTCTCTGACAGCAGTACGGTCTCTCCTGTTTTGGTTTGAATCTCTTTTTTTTCTGGAGTCTTGAGAATTATTGCTTCCACGCAGTATAGTGACTCTGATGGCTTGACATCTTTTATCTTTGTTCTAATATCTGCCAATGTTGAAATTGTGGAATCGTCAATCTTTCGTACAAACGAGTCTGTCTCTAACATTATTGATTTTCCATACACCTTTGATGGCATGCATTCTATGACGTCTCCAAGTGTGATGCTGTTTGTTACAAGTGCTGTATCTGTGATGCTTACAAGCTTTTTGTCTTTTGTTGTGCCAAGTATCATGGAATTTCCTGAATCGCTTTTTGAAATTGATAATACACGAACTACAATTGGCTGGATGTCTGTTGCGCCGTCTATCTCAAGGACTGTTCCTTCGTCTCCGTGAAGCTCAAGGCCCATCTGGCCTACTTTTGTCTTGACACCAATCAGTCTTGTCTTGGCGCCAGATGTTACTACTTTTGGTACGGTACTTGGGTCCTTGTTCCAAAGTACAACTCTGATGCTGTTTCCGTCCTTTCCCTTTAGTCTAAACTGCAATGATCTTCCTGGCTCTCCCTTGAAATTTGTAAATTCTGATGTGCGCAAGTTTCCATCAAGGATTCCTGTAACAACTAGGTTCTGCTGGTTTTCTTTTACATTGCTTACATCGTCTGTGATGTCATCCAAAGATGGTATGGTGCTTGTTGTGCCGTTTGGCTCGATATTGGAACCCGAGCCTACATTGATTATTGGATTTCCTTTCATGTCGGATTTTACATAGGCCTTGATTATCTTGACTAGGTCTCCTGGTTTTAGGGTCTCAATTCCTGGCAGGTTTGCCTTTTCATCCCATAGTTTTACCTGTGCTCTTGAATCGCCGTCATATACTGTCATGGTTCTCAAGAGAAACTGGGAGCCGTCCTTGCGGGAGAATTGCTTTACTGGATATACATTCATGACACGTGTTGCAAGTGTAATCTCTTTTGCGCCTACATAGAGGTCCTTGAGGCCCATCTCTACCTTCAACTGTTCATTTAGTGAAGCTCCCAGGTCTGATGCAATAAGAAATAGAGCTCCCTGGTCTGTAAGATAGCCCGCACCAATCTTCTCTTTTTTCTTTTGTATCATTTCGTCTATTTGGGCTCGGGTAAGATCAGGCCTTTGCTCTAGCAATCTAGCTAACAATGAATCAAATTCTGACAATCAAGACCTCATGGATGGTATATGATATAAAAATTGTTTCAAGATGTGCGATCTTTTTTTGCATTATATTTGAGTCTAAATTCTAGTTATAGAGGGAAAGACAATGTACAGCATTCAGGTAGATTCGTTATCAAAATCATATGGAAACTTTGTTGCAGTTGATGGTATTGACTTGGAGGTTGAGCGCGGCACAATCTTTGGTTTTCTGGGACCAAATGGGGCTGGAAAAACTACGACAATGAAACTATTGACTACGTTGATTGCACCAAGCAGTGGAAAAATCAATATCTTGGGAATTGACGGTGTAAAATCTCCGCTTGAGGTACGCAAAAAAATTGGGGTTGTATTACAGCAGCCAAGCTACGAGCCGACGCTTAGTGTTGAAAAATCGCTTGAAAAATATGGCATGATGTGGAATGTTGATTCAAAAACAAGAAAAATGCGCGTTGAAGAACTGTTGGTTGCATTTGATCTTGTAGATATACGAAAAAAGAAAAATGATGATTTGTCCATAGGGCAGAGAAGGCGGGTCCAGGTTGCACGGGAGTTTATGCATGACATGGATTTGTTGTTTTTAGACGAGCCAACAGTGGGACTTGATCCGTCTGCAAGAAGAAATCTGCTTGATTACATCAAGGCGCGAGTACGGGATGGGCTGACTATATTTTTTACAACTCATATTTTAGAAGAAGCAGAATATCTATGTGACAAAATTGCAATAATTAACAGGGGAAAGATAATTGCAGTTGATACCCCCGAGGAGCTAAAAAACAAGTTTGGCAGGCAAAAGACCATCAAGATGCATCTTGAACAAAAACAGGATGTGTCTGCCCTTCTTGGAGAAATACCTGGCTGTACCATAGAATATGATTCTGGGACTGTGATAACAATACACTCTGACAGGTCTGAGCAGGTGCTGCAAGATGTATTGAGAATCCTTGCATCAAGTGGTATCTCAATAGAGGACCTAAGCGTGGTGCCAACAAGTCTTGAGGAGATATTTCTTTCAGTGGTGAAAAATTCTAATGAATCCAACAATTCGTCTAGTAAATAGGAATTTGACAATATCCCTGAACATGGGATTTGTGATATGGCAGATTGTATTTCCGTTGATTTACATCTTTGTTGCAGGATTTGCGTATACTGCATTGATACACAAGGTGCCGTTTGGGAATGTGTCCCTTGGGTATCCTGCCTTTATTGCAACGGGGATGATTGGGTTTAACATAATGAACAGTACGCTAATTTCTGGAATAATAATCTGGAATGACAGGCGGCATGGGATGTTTGAGCAGATACTTGTAGGTCCGTTCACACGGGCGCAGTATATTTTGTCAAATGTCTATACAATTGGGATTATTGGACTTGTTAGCGCTGCAATGATTACTGCGGTGGGATACCCGCTGTTCTTCCAGGATGTCAAGTTCAATGTACTTACTGTACCGCTTGTTGTATTTGCTTCAATTACCGGTTCTATATTGTTTGGTTCTATTGCGTCAATCATATCAACTAGGCTAAAATCAAGTGAGGGGTTTAATGTTGTGATAAATACGGTGTTTCTGTTTTTTGCATTTGTTAGTACGGCATTTTATCCTGCCCAGGGGGCACCGCCAATTTTATCATCTGCATTTTACTTTAATCCTCTGACATATCTTGTTGATGTGGTGCGTGCTGGGATATTTGGGCACTTTGATGGGTTGGTGGCCCAAGAGATGATAATTCTTGCTGCAGGTGCAGGTGTGTTGTTTGTTGTTGCAACAAGGATGCTCTCAAGGCTTGAGGTATGACAATCTTGCAGACGAAATTTCCTTTAAATTAAAGTTTGACGGTATCATACCATGCAAGTAAGACAGAGAAGCGGACTTTGGTTCTTGTTGCCTATCTTGTTTAATGTAGTAGGTGGTATCATTGCGTATTTTGTCATACGGGAGGACGATCCTAAAAAGGCAAAGAACTGTTTGTACCTTGGCATAGTTCTTGCTGTCATACCTGTATTGCTGGTTATAGTTCCGATACTGATTGGTATCACATTAATCCCACACATTGGATCACCTGCAATGCCAAACATGCATTACATGTGAGCTATGGTCTGTAACATTTAAGTAAATAAAAGATCAAAAATTAAACAATGAAGTATAGAGTACTCATACAGAAAGATGAAGATGGCGTCTTTGTAGCAAAATGTCCATCTTTGCCTGGTTGTATATCTCAGGGAAAAACACGAGAAGAAGCTCTTGATAATATCAGAGACGCGGCAAATGGGTACATACAAAGTTTGAAGAAACACAACGAACCTTTGCCTTGTATAGAAGAAGAACTGGTTGAAGTAAGTGCCTAAAATTCCAATAGTTTCATCTATTGAGGTCATCAAGGCACTAGTAAAGATTGGCTATCAGACAGATCACCAAACTGGCAGTCATATTATTTTGCGACATCCGCAAACTCGAAAAAGACTTACAGTTCTAAATCACAAAGAAATAGCCCGAGGTACTTTGAAGGCCATAATAGAAGCTGAATTGACAGTTGCCGAGTTTACAGATCTCCTGTGATCTTTTGTCACTTTGGAGTTTAATAGCCCGGCCCAGATTCGAACTGGGGTCAAGGGCTCCAAAGGCCCCTATGCTTGACCGCTACACTACCGGGCTTCTTTGAAACCTTGATTTGTATTCCTTTATAATGTTACTTGAAAACATGTATCAAGCCTTTCAAAGGTGTTTTAGAAATTCTTCTCTTGAGATGCCACTCTCTTCAAGAATTGCTCGCACTGTTCCCTCGGGAAGAGGATCATAGCGTGGAATGGAAACTGCAAACCCGTCAGAGTTTTTCAATATAATATGACTTTCCCTTTCGCGCACTGGGTAAAAACCAAAACGACTCATGGCTTTAATCTCACGCCAACTGTGGTTCCTGAGGCTCAACTTATTTCTATAATCTCTTTTCGCTTTGTCTGTGTTTCTTCATTTAGTGTCTCAAGTACAAGCGAAATGGCTTCTTCCATGTTCTTTTTTAGCTCATCAATTGTTTTGCCATAACTTATTGCACCTTTCAATTCAAGGCATCTGCCTGTGTATCCGCCCTCAGGCTCGTCTTGTATTATGATGGTGAACTTGCGTTTTTCTGCCAACATTATATCTAGCAATATGTTATATTTCTAGTTGCTTGATCTTCTTGTATATTTTCATGCCCCTCTGCATCTTGGTATGAAACTATACGCTTTCCTTTTAGTCTTGATACGAGAAGCTTATTAGACCTGATGGACAGTCTTTGATTCATGTCGCGTCTGTTGCTTGTTGTGTTACTAGTAGTATCAGTATGCATGGCAATGCCTGCCATATCATATGCGGAGACGCCAAATGTAATCATCTTTGTGCAGATAAAGGTGCGTGACTCGTCAGGCAACTTGGTCTCATACATAGAGTCAACCAAGATTACACTTGTAAACGCAAATACTCTTGGCAAACTGCTAGACCAGGACTCGCCATATATTGCAAAGACCTTCATGCAAAGTGAGGGCCAGAAATTTGAGGTGATCAAAATCAACGATACCATAACTCAACCGTCGCAGACTGTAGTATCACAGAATATCGTATCTGCGACAGACGGCAAGAGCTCAAAGGTTGTGCTTGTTGCAGAACATGATGGATACCCTGTTGTGAAAGGTGATGTCACTACTGCATACTGGACAATAATTCGTCCTGCCTAGTTCTCTTTGATAGCAACACGCCTATACCTATTGCGAAAAATACAACAAGTGAGACAAACCTGTAGGGTTGGTTTGTCTGGTCTGTAGTTGACATTAGTACAGGTGCTGTGAGCAATATTGTTAGAATTGACACCAGTATGGAATCTGCGTGCAACACTCCTTTTCTTGCTGCAAAAAAGAGCATCACTGTAACTGGCAATAGGAAAGTGATTGTAACATAATCAAACCTCATCTGAAGTGTCATTGATGTAAAGCCCTGCCAGAAAGAGTCGTGTTGCATGTTTCCATTTGTGACACTTGCGTTAATTGCGGCAGAGCCTATTACAAGTATTACAATGATTACTCCGTATGATATCAATGATATGATCTTTGAGCGTTTGGGGATTTGGGAGCGGGATATGAAATACAGCATTGCTGGTAAAAATGCAATTGTTAACGCCTTTGAAAAAATTGATGCAAAAAATGACACAGGAGAGGGAGGCCAGAACTTTTGTATCAGGTATAGTGCAAACAGGTATAGCAAAATCCATGAATTGTCATAGCTTGCGGTGGTGCAGTAGGCAAGAAACGTTTGGGCCTGCAATAAAATAATCATTGCTACAACACCTGAGATTCTTTTTGATGTGATGCTTTTTGTGAAAAAATATGTGACAAGTAATAATGCAATACTTGTGATAAATGGTATTACCCTGATGTTTCCAAAGATATGTAGTGATGCTGAGAGCAGCATGTATCTTATGTGAGGCTCAAAGGAATGGGTAAATTGCGATATGTTCCAGGACTGGACTCGCTCTTTTACTCCTGCATAGTCTACCCAGGTCTCTTCCTTTGCAAGGGTTCCTGCAGTCAATGCTATGAAAATTCCAAGTATTACAATTACTACAACAAGGGCTTGTTTTTTTGTCAGATCAAAGTTTGTTATTTTATGTATGACTGGCCTGTACTTGCATTCTTTCTTCTTATAGTATGCTATGCCGATTGCCAAGAGAATCAGGTTTATTGATATAATTGGTATTGCCAAGATTCCTGGCTGGAATGGGTTGACAAACTCTGGCATTGATATTGGGCCCTGAAATGGGCTTGTTGCTCTTGTAAGCAGCGCTGGAAAGATTGCAGGTATGATACTAAGAAACACGACTGAGACTGTTGGAAGAAACACTGCCCAGGCAAGAATCTTGGATTTGTCCATTGGTGACTTGCCTTGAATGTCTTTTGTATTATTTGAAGAATTATCCTTGTTATCCTTTGGTGTATCCCTGGATGAATCTTTTTTGTTTTTGCCCAAATTCTCTTTTTATTTTACAAAGTACCCTGCTTAAATCTTGAACCCTTTTATGCATCGATGCCATGAAAAATACATGTGTTTCCAGTGGAAATTATTTTGGGCAGGTGTTATGGTATAAACAAAAAAGAGATAGATGATATCATATCCCAAATAGAAAAGGAAGAGTCGGTATTCAAAAAATCCGCACTTGACCCGCTGATGCCACCTGGTACCATCATGGGAAGAAAAAAGCAGACAGAGCAGTTGGTGCGATATCTGGTTGGGCACAAGAATGGATATGTTGTACCGTACATTTCTATATATGGGAGGAGCGGGTCTGGCAAGTCTTCTCTTGCCAAGTTTGTTTGCTCTAATGTCCCGGGGATATCATATGTGCTTGTGAATCTTCGCAAGGCAAAGACTGTCTTTGGAGCTGCAAACTTGATACTTGCAGAACTTGGTGTGCCTGGACTGCAAAATGCTCAAGGAATAAACTTGGCAATTGATTCCGTACAAAAGGAAATAATCTCCATGTTACGCAAGCAGGGAAAAAGGCTCTTTGTCCTGGTACTTGATGAGCTTGATGCAATATTTTATGACAAGCGCGGCAAGCCGTCTGATTTTGTATACAAACTGGTTGTGCTTGCAGAAAAGATGCGAGAGCAGGGGCTCTTGTTGTGCATAATTGGGATATCAAACAATGTATTGTCAGAGTATGGTCTTGATGATAGGGTCCGCTCAAGGATTGGCTCATCTGAGATATTCTTTGAGCCATATTCAAAATCAGATATTCTTGGCATACTCAAGGAAAGATCTCAAGAGGCATTCTCAAGTAAGATAAATCCAAAGGTGCTTGAATATTGTGCTGACATGAGCTCATCAGAGCATGGTGATGCAAGAAGAGCAATTGATCTACTGAGGGTCTCTGCAGAAATTGCCATATCACGTAAGGAGCCTCTTGGGATATCGCACCTTGAGATGGCGCAGGAAGAGTTGCAAAAAGACAGGGTGGAAAGGACGCTTGCAAATGCGTCATACCACATGAGGTTGGTGTGTGGCGGGCTTGCTAGGGTATCGTATCTTGATGGTGGCCAGTGGTACTCGACATCTGTTCTGTACAAGCAGTACTGTTCTGTCTTGCAAAAGGGTACAAGGCAGCTTGGTTATAGGAGAATATCTGAGATGCTAACAGACCTTGAGAACACCGGCCTTGTCATATCGCAGACTGGCTCCAAGGGAAGAAATGGGTATGGTACTTTGTACAAACTTGTTGTACCTCCTGAGGTTGTTGGAAATCTGGTATCAAAGGAGTGGTGGGATGGCATAGTGGCAGCAAAGACTGCCCATGAATCTGCACAAAACAAGGCTTTTGGTTCAGGAGCAGGATTGTCCTCTTCAAGAAAAGGACTGTTTGGGGACCTGGTAAAAACATTAGAGCAGAACAGCAAAGAGGAATGGAAAAGATATGTTGGGCTTTAAGAAATGCTGTAAGGACTTGTCTTAAATTCGGTATTTTGGTAAAATCATTGGGGCATCTTGTCTCTGGCATTGCAGTTTGATGTGCTAGTCTCTTGTCTTTACTACTGTCTGATACATTTCCATAATTTTCTTGTATAGTGTGTCTTGGCTGTATTTTGTTTGCAGGACGTGGTTTCCTGATCTTCCCATCTCTGATGACTCTGAGGGATTTTTTGAGAGGTGCAGCATGTGCTCTGCCCAGAGATTTTCATCATGCGGGTCTATGACAAGGCCGTTTTGCTTGTGGGATACAATGTCTGACATGGGTCTTAGATCTGACACCAGGACTGGCCTTGATTGGTCAAATGATTCCAGTATGACAAGCCCAAAGCCCTCACAGAGGCTTGGGAATACCAGGGCATTTGATTCTGATAGGGTTTTTATTTTTTCATCTGCATCCACATAGCCCTTGAACTGTATGTTTTTTTCTAGTTTGAGGTCCTGGACCATTTTTTGTAGTGTTTGCTTGTGTGGTCCGCTGCCAATTATTGTTAGCTTGATTTTGGGTTCTGTGTTTTTTATGATGTCTATTGCTTTTATGACGACCTCGAGATTTTTGTAAAAGACCAGCCTTCCAATGTATACAAACTGGAATGGGTTTGGCGGTATGTTGTTTTGTGGTGTCATGTCAACTGCATTGTGGATGACATGGATTGGTTTTTTTGCACCGAACTTTA
The DNA here is from genome assembly GCF_900143675.1 of Candidatus Nitrosotalea sinensis. Lineage (NCBI taxonomy): Archaea > Thermoproteati > Nitrososphaerota > Nitrososphaeria > Nitrosotaleales > Nitrosotaleaceae > Nitrosotalea > Nitrosotalea sinensis. The sequence continues at coordinate 200,144 of NZ_FRFC01000001.1, read as the reverse complement.
TCAGGTCATCTCTTGTGGCTTCACTTACTGTATGGATGCAGCTGTATCTTAGCTTGATTGAGAGTTTTTCAAAAAGTGGCGCTACAAGTACGTTCAATCTTGATATGTCGCTTTGCTTGCCCCATTGTTTCCAATAATTTTTTCCGCAAAGCGAAAAGATGTCATGGACTGTAGTGATGTGGGGTTTGGAGGTAAGGCTTGATAGTATAGAGCCTGCAAGTGCCGGGGCAAAGTTGTTTGAATGGATGATGTCTATCTTTTCATTCTTTATTGTCTTGAGGCCTTGTCTTACTGCATTGATGGTATATCTTATGTTGTCTGAGAATCCTGGCGGCAGTCCTCCCCTGTATTGCAGTACAGGCGGCACAAAGATTACTTGGATGTTCTTGTGTTTGATATAATTCTCACCTTCAATCTTGTTTGTTATCACAAATACCTTGTTGTCCTCTGCAAGCTTTTTTGCTATGATGCTAAAGACATATTCTCCACCCCCTCTAGTTGTTGAGAAGAATTGGGAGAGCAATAGCACATTCATGGTATTGCTAAAAGTATGGATACTGTTAACTTTTCAGTTTTCAAATAGATTCAACACCGCATTATGTCAATATGAAATTGAATTTTCTATCTATAATTCCACAAAAACCGGCACTTGACAAGAATTTAACATAGGAGTTTCTTCCAATCAAACATTATTGAAGTTCAATACCTTTTAACTAAACATACGTAGGTGTGTCTTGAATGTCAGAAGACGACTTGGGATTAAACCACCCAACTGGGTTTCGCCATTATCGAAGTTATGTTGGATCCTCCAAGAAATATGACATAATGGCAGCACATCAATTTAATTTACTAACTTCACTAGGATTAAGAGAAAATCACACTCTTCTAGATATAGGATGTGGTTCCCTGAGAGGTGGTCGTCTTTTCATTACCTATTTGCTGCCCAACAAGTATTTTGGAATCGAACCGGAAGAATGGCTTCTTGAGGAAGGCATAAAGAAAAATCTCGGTCAAGAAATACTAAGAATCAAGAAACCAAAATTCAGCAACGAAAAAGAATTCAAGCTTAGAGTCTTTAATCAAAAATTTGATTATATTCTAGCCCAGTCTATCTTTTCTCATGCTACACAGAAGCAGATTCTTACTTGTCTTTCAGAGGCAAAGAAAGTAATGACAGAGTCTTCTTTTTTTGTTGGTACCTTTTATCTGGGTGATGCCAATAACACTAAAACAGAGTGGGAATATCCAGGACCTGTTACATATACAAAGGACTTTATGAAAAATGCAGCTACAGAGAATAAACTGGAATGCAAATTTCTAAAATATGAACACCTCAACGGACAAACTTGGATGGTGATTACAAATTCTGCAAATATCCAAAAAATTCCAGATTTGTAATCTAATACACATTATGTATTTTGATGTATGTGGTGGAAATTTCTCTGGTAAGAGTGAGTCCATACAAGACTTTCTACGATGATATTGTATGGATGCTTTTTAACTAGGTAGAGACCAGATGTTTCTGCATGCCTTTTTCTACACCTGAACTGTTTTTGCAAAAAATCAGAAGACAATTTGCTAAACCGCGTGTAAGTATACTCGTGCCAGCCTTCAATGCCAGAGAGTTTATTTGTGAAACATTGGATTCACTGAATGATCAGACTTTTCAAGACTTTCAAATTCTAATTTCTATCGACAAGTCAGATGACGATACTGGAACCATTGTGGAAAGATGGTGTAAAGAACATGAAAACATCCAAACAAAGATCTTTTACCAAGCACACCTGTTGGGTTGGGTACAGAACATCAATTTTCTTCTAAAACAATGTACGACAAAATATTTTATTATGATGCCCCATGATGATTTAATTCACAAAACATATCTTGAAAAGTTATTTCATCATATAAAATCAAATCCGTCTGCATGTGTAGTTTTTTCTGATGTTCAGGGATTTGGAAAACAGAATCTGCTTATTACCCAAAGCTCAGTTAAAGGGGACAAGGCAGAACGCGCGCATGAATTTCTAATCAATCATCTTGCTGCAGTAGCATCCAGAGGATTGGTAAATAGGAAGATATTGTCAGATTTCATACTGCTTTCTGAAAATAACTATTCCAATATTGCTATTGATACAATCTGGAATATGCAAATGAGCTTGATGGGAGAAATGATTAGAATTCCAGAGGTTTTATACTATAAACGATACCAAAGTAATTCGGTGCATGAGCAATGGTGGAAATTTGGAAAAGAGGACGCAATAAAAGCTTGGTTAGAACACTGCACAGATTGTCTAAAATTAATTTTTAGGGCCGGATTTGAACAAGATGAGATGATCTCGTTGATAAGAGCCACAAAATCAAGGCTAATCCAAGATGCTAGATATATTTGTCCGAATAAAGAATTGTCGACACTAAGTGAGAAGGAACGCACTTGGTTAGTGGATGAATTTGAAAAAACAATACTGATTTTAAGTGAAGCAAAAATAGACCAATTCCATAGAATTTTAGAAAACGTATGAAAAAAGCTCTAGTTTTGGGTGGAGGCATTCAAGGTTGTTGTGTTGCACTCATGCTGAAAAAACATGGGTACGAGGTAAGTCTAATAGATAAAAATGAAAATATTCTAAACAGAGCAAGTCTTAACGGCACAGGAAAGATTCATCTGGGCTTTGTCTTTGGGGCAGATCCTTCCTTGAAGACTGGAAAGAATCTTTTGCTAAGCGCACTTTATTTTGCACCATATCTTGAATATCTACTTGATGCCAAAGTGGACTGGGAAAAATTCAAGTCTACTAGTTTTAATTATTTAGTAGCAAAAGACTCTATGCTTTCTCCCACTCAGGTGAATGCATATTTTCAGACACTTGAAGACTCGTATTTAGATCATATAAAAAATAAGAATCTGATGTATCTGGGAAAGAGACCACAAAAACTATTTCAAGAAACCACCATTCCTGAACAAGTTAATCCTGATCTCTTCCAAGCTTGTTTTGCTACAGAAGAAGTTTGTTTGTATCTTGAAAGCTTTAATGAAGTCATAAAGAAAAAAATTCAATCTGAAAATATACCGTTATATTTGAACCGGCGTGTAACAAATGTAAAAAGAATTGATGATGGATTTATAGTGGATGCTAATTCTGGTGACGGCAGTAACCAAATCAAATCAGATCTGGTGTTTAGTTGTCTTTGGGAGGGCAATATGGACTTGGATAAAAAAATGGGCATTATGATCAAAAAGGACTATAACCTTAGACTCAAATTTGGAATAATTACGAAATCTCCTTTAGCACTGAAGAGACTCTCATCTTTTACCATCATACAAGGACCCTATGGTGATTATGTCAGCTATCCTCAGAGAAATGCTGCTTATTTTAGTTGGTATCCTTCTAGCATGAAAGGAATGCTAGTAGACCAGAAGATGCCATCAGACTGGGATGCTCTTTGTGATGGGCATATTCCTGATACTATGGGAAGAATATTGGTTAATGAAAATAATGTACACTTTAGTCATCTAATACCAGATTTACCAGAATTTGAAACCATAGCAATTAGATCTGGGGTAATTGTGGCTAATGGATACAGCGATATTTACGATGTTAATAGTAAATTACACGAACGTAATGAATTCCCCATCATGCAAAATGACGGCTACTTTTCTATCAACACAGGTAAACTTACCAATGCTCCGCGTAATACGTATTTGTTAGAAAAAATGCTTGGTCACGAAAATTTCTGAATTCTTGATAAGTTCTAATCTTATAATAATAAAATAATCAACCAATGGTTCATTATTTTGATAAATCATTATTTTGATAAATCATTATATTGATAAATCATTATATTGGAACTCTGATCTTCAAATCTTGTCTTGATTACTCCATTAAAATTAAAGAAATATGATAAAAGTGGAATGTGCCAAGTTTATGACAAATGGCCGGAACTGGCAAAAGAATTTTTTAACATGAATCAGGATTCAATTGATTTTAAGGGAATTGATCATATGGTATTTGTTGGAATGGGTGGTTCAGGAGCACTTGGAGACACTTTATTTTCTTCACTTTCAAAAACCAATATGCATCTATGCGTTGTAAAAGGATATCACCTTCCAAAAACTGTGGACTCCCACACTCTTGTAGTTGCTTCTAGTGTGTCAGGAAACACACCAGAAACACTCACAGTACTTGATAAGGCAAACAAAACTAACTGCAAAATTGTTGCGTTTTCATCTGGAGGTAGAATGGAGAAATATTGTAAAAAAAACAGAATAGAATACAGAAAGATTCCTATGTTAAATTCTCCAAGAGCTTCCTTCCCTGTGTATCTCTACACCATGCTGAATATTTTAAATCCAGTTATACCATTAAAAAATCATGATGTTATAGAATCTATTCGTTACCTAGAAAAAACTCGAAAACAAATAAGCTCATCTAACTTGAATGATAGTAATCCATCTATTGATCTAGCATCTTGGTTGTCTGGTGTTCCAGCAATCTATTATCCAATGGGTTTGCAAGCTGCAGCTATACGATTTAAAAATTCATTACAGGAAAATGCCAAAATGCATGTATTCGCAGAGGATATTATAGAAGCGTGCCATAACGGAATAGTTTCTTGGGAAAGACCATCTATAGTGAGGCCGATATTGATACAAGGAAAGGACGACTATGTCAAAACAAAAAAACTCTGGAAAATAATAAAAGAATATTTCAATCTGAATAAGATCGATTTCAAGGAAGTATATTCAATTAGAGGAAACATACTCTCTAAGATAGTAAATCTTGTTTACTTGCTGGACTACGCAACAATTTATCGTGCTATTTTGAGTAACATGGATCCAACTCCTATAAGATCCATTGACTTTATTAAAGAACGAATGATGTAAAAATTATCTTAACCACGAAAATCATTACTTCTAGAAAATGACGTTATCTGGAAGAATAAAATGATTTTATGAAATATAATTCAACTAATCTCTGTACTATTTTTATTCATTCTATTTCTTAGCGCAAATCTCAATGTGATTATGCCAATCAATACGGTAGACCATGTAATCATGAATCTGATGAATATAGTCAAAGTAAGTGCCAACGAGGTAATAATTCCAGATCTGACTAGTAATCCGGCTATGCTCAAATCAGTGATTCCTATGCCACCAGGCAAGAAGGATATGGCGCCTACCACTAAGGAAATTCCTGTAAACAAAGTTGAATCTATGAAACTATAATGAATACCAAACGCTAAAAAGCACAAATAAATTGCTATTGCATCTGTAAAAACTGCAATCAATCCAAGACAAAAGCACTTGACAAATACTTTTTTTTGCGTTAGCATCAGTAATGTACTAGAAAAATCTGTCATGTTTTCAAATATTTTTTTAAAAATTCCAATCTTGGGTAGTTTATTCACGAGAAAAATTTTATGACTCTTGATTATGGCTAAAGATATTATCAATAATATCCAAATAATTCCTACAATAATTTCAATTTCAAAATCACTTTTAAAGAATAACATGACTGTAATTATAACTGTAAGAGCAAAAAGATTGTGATATTTTTCTGCAAGAACAACAGGTACAGTCTCCACATATTTTTTGGAATGAATCTGTTTTAGGAAATGAGTTTTTATTAGTTCACCTAATCCACCAGGAGTAATTAGCATGGAATAACCTGTAAATTGAAATATAATATTTTGCTTAAGAGATAATCTGATATCTAAAGAATCTAGCAAAACTTTCTGTCTCAAACTATAGAAAAATAATGAAATGAGGTGTATTCCAAGAATTAAAGGTACAAAATATAAATTAATTTTTTTAAACTCAGAAGAAAATTTCTCTAGATCTGCAAATAATATGAATATGGTGTAAAAAACTATAATCAGAATAATAAATAAAATAACTCGGTTTAGATTAAATTCTATTTTCATTTTCAAAATTCCATACAAGCAAGTAATAATTATATTGAATTCATTTTTTATACATTCAAATCTTACATGAAATGTTCATTTTATATCATTTTTCGCTTAAAAGTACTGAATTCATCAATTGAAGATAATGCATCCCATGGAAAAACCTCTCCTTTTTTCCATCTAGACCATCTTTCTATGTCTGCATTAAGCATTATCTTTACTAGATCCTCAAATTTTGTTTTTGGCTTCCAATGTAATTTTCTTCTTGCCTTTCTTGAATCACCTTGTAAAACGTGAACTTCTAATATTCTGAACAATTTTTTATCTGTCTTTACAAATTTCTTCCAATCTAAATCTACAAGTGAAAATGCCTGTTTGACAAAATCGAATACTGTGTGGGGTTCTCCTGTTGCAATCACATAGTCATCGGCCTCTTTTTGTTGCAACATCTTCCACATGCATTCTATGTATTCAGGAGCATAACCCCAATCTCTTATGGAGCCTAAATTTCCCAAGTAAAGATGTTTGTCAATTCCTAAAACGATTTTTGCTACGCCGTTAGTTATTTTCCTTGATACAAATTCTAATCCTCGCAGTGGTGATTCATGATTGAATAATATCCCATTACATGCAAACATACCGTATCCTTCTCGATATATTTTTGTAACATGAAATCCGTATACCTTGGCAACTGCATATGGACTTTGGGGCATGAATGCGGTCTGCTCATTCTGTGGATACGATTTTACATTACCAAACATTTCACTTGAGGAAGCCTGATAGAACTTTATTGAAGAATCATATTGACGTATACTTTCTAAAATTCTTGTAACAGCAAGTCCTGTAAATTCACCACTTGTAATAGGTTGATCAAACGATGTTCCTACATAACTCTGAGCAGCCAAATGATATACTTCATCAGGTTGTGATACTTTTACAGCTTCTGTAAGTGAAGACTCATCGATTAGGTCTGCAGGAATTAAGTTGACTTGATCAACTATGCCTAAATGAAGTAATCTCCAAAAATTTGGAGATGATACCCTTCTAAACGTACCATATACTTTGTATCCTTTCTTTACTAAAAAATCAGCCAAGTACGCTCCATCCTGGCCAGTAATTCCGGTGATTAGAGCTGTTTTTGACATGTTATACGATAATGCTTGAAATTAATGGCTACATTAGTTATTCGGTTGATATTGATATTAGTTATTTCTAAATAATTGTTGAATTATAAAAGATAAACGCATACCTATTTTTTCAAAAGCTAGATTTTCTTCCACAAATTTTCTCCCATTGAGTCCCAACGTCCTGCACAAAACCTGATTGGACGCTAATCTAGATATAGCTTGAACAAAGCCTACTAAGTCCTCTGAATCTACTCTGATTCCTGACTTTGTATTTTCTATGTATTTTCCAGGCGATCCATTTGAACAACATATTATTGGTCTCCCAACAGCCTGATACTCTAGTAATTTGGTAGGTAATGTTGAATTTAAAGCATATTCATTTTTCATTGGTGCAAGCAGTACATCAGCTTTTGATAATTCAATGTAGATCTGATCAAGTGGAACAATATTTGTATCAACTATAAAATTCTCAAGTCCCATCTTTTCTTTTTTCTCATGAAGCAAGGTTTGAAGTGTTCCTCTTCCTCTAATTATAAATTTAATGTTTTTATTTTTCAATTCTTTGGCTGCCTTTAAAATCAAATCAAAATCATATGATTCCACCAAAGAGCCAGAATACATTAAAACAAAATCATTTTCACTTTTTTTATCTACATATTTGTAAATGTTCGTATCTACTCCATGAAGCAAAACCTCTATTTTTTTTCCATTTATGTTATACGAATTACAAATTAAATTCTTAGCTTCATCAGTTAACGGTAAGATATATTCAGGATAAGAATAGGAAAACTTTGCCAGTTTATCAAGGATATACCTGAGCATTCCTGATTTCACATAACCACGTTCATAAATTGCCTCAGGCCATAAATCATCTACAACGCGGATCACTTTTCCCCCTCTTAATTTTGAATAAACATATGCTGGTATGATGGCGAAAAGATTCGGTTCTGATGCAAAAATCACATCAGGTTTTACATGAAATAGTGGAAATAATGAGGAAATTATAAATGCAAAATGCAAAATGATTCTATTTCTTGCTGACGTATGTAATAACGAAGGAATCCATACTTTTATAACATTAAAACCATATGCAGTTTCTTTTTTCATAGTTTTTTTTCTATTAATTTCAGAAACCTTGGCATGTAAATGAGGATGGGCAGTAATCACCGTTACTTCGTAACCTTGCTGAGCCAGACACAATGCATAATTGTATGCCCTCGTACCGCCACCCGAAATATCCGGAGGAAAATATTGGGAAATAATCAAAACTTTCTTAGCTGACATTTTTCAACATGGAAATACACTATTATAGATATATTAATGATTAAGGTGTCATTTGTAGTTCAAGTTATGGTTGTAATATAAATAATAACAATCATCTCTAAGAATTGGTAATGATTCAAAATATGATGTCTGTGGATCTAGAAGACTATTATTGTGATCTTCCATTTCATACATGGAACAAATTTCAAAGTAGAGTAGTCATGACAACAAAAACTCTACTTGATTTATTTGATAGGTATAAGATACGTGCTACTTTTTTTACTTTAGGATATATTGCTGAAAAACATCCAGAACTTATAAAAGAGATAGTGTCTAAAGGTCACGAAATATCAAGCCACGGATATTATCATATGGATCTTAGAAGCATGACTAAGGATTCATTCGAACAAGACCTTGTGAAATCACTTGAAATACTTAGGACGATTGGAGGCGAAAAAGTTCTTGGATTTAGAGCGCCATTTTTTTCAATCTCAGAAAATAATCTCTGGGTTTTTGAAATTATGAAAAAATATCTAAAATATGATTCAAGCATATTTCCCACAAAGACTCCTCTTTATGGCATATCTCATGCTATACGGAATCCATATATGATATCTAACGAAAATCCTTTGAAGGAAGAACTAAATGGTCCTTTACTTGAAATTCCTATGGCAACACTGCGTATTCCTTTTTTAGGTAACCTCCCTATTGCTGGAGGGTTCCATCTAAGATTTTGGCCAACTAGTCTTCTAAAACTAGGAATTGCTAAAATAAACAAATCTGGTTTTCCTGCCATGATTTACATTCATCCAAAAGATCTAGATCCCCATATGCCTAGAGTACCTGAATATGCATGGCATTACTATTGGGGATTAGATAACGCAACCAAAAAATTTGAATCATTGCTGAAGAATTTTCGATTTTCATCAGTGCGAGAAGTCATGTTCTAAAGTTGTGTCATGTCAATAAATCCAAAAAATAGGTGTATGAAAATTAAATAACAGCACAATTATTCTAAGATAGATGACAATAATAGAAGTAAATGAAAATACAAGGCTATTGCTTGTACGAAGCGGATTTTCATCTAATATTTTAGATAATTGTAATAATTCTAGGTTCCTAGCAATTGAAGAAATTGACAAGAAGATAATAGGAGTGTGTTTTGTCGGTGGAATATTAAATTCGAATGGAATTGAAATTCTTGAAGAATTTCGTGGCAAGGGTTTGGCAAAAAAATTACTAAACGAAGTACTTGAAGAATGTAAAAAAAGACATATTTCATTTATGGTGGGAGTTTTCAAACCTACTAATGTAGTCTCAATTAAAACGCATATCAAAATTGGTTATGTCCCAGTATTTGCTTTCTATTATAACAAGATTGAAGGCCAAGAAATAGTAGTAATATTGCCTCTAAATAAAAAAGGAGTTTTTCTAATGAAACTGCTCGGATTCTTTAATACAAGAATGGGGAACTTAATTTTTGCTATTCTTTTAAAAATGTTAAACCCTTTATTGAAAAATCTAATTGCTTTTAGTGGAAGCAAAATGCCCAAAATAGAATTTTTTTATGCCGTTAGGAATTTTAACAAAGTTCAAAAAGTAATGTCGGATATTAATTTGAATTAGTAAATTATACAAATTCGTTATTTTCTAAGAAATACTCCTGTCTTTTATAATTTTGATTAGATAGTTACAAGAAATTGTCTCCAATTCTATATCTTAACCGAACGCCTATCTGGTGTTACATCCCATGGAAACTGTTCGCCTTTCAGCCATCTATTCCATCTTGAGATATCTTCTTCTACCATTATTTTCACTATGTTCTTTAACGAAGTCTTAGGCTTCCATCCTATCTTTTTTCTAGCTTTAGTATAGTCGCCTCTCATATATTGGACATCAAAAGGACGGAAGTTTTCCTTAGATGACTCAATCTTGGAGATGGAAATACCTGCAACTTTGCATGCTTCGTTAACAAAATCCTTGATTGAATGCACTCTATTTGTAGCAAGTATGTAGTCATCAGATTTCTTTTGTTGCAACATTTTCCACATTCCTTCCACATATTCTGGGGCATAACCCCAATCTCTTTTTGCAGAAAGATTACCTAGTTTCAATGTTTTTTCTAATCCAAGAGAAATTTTTGCCACTCCGTTAGAAATTTTTCTAGTTACAAATTCTACTCCTCTGATTGGAGATTCATGATTAAAAAGAATTCCATTCGTTGCATACATGTCATATCTATTTCTATACATATTGACAGTCCAATATCCTAATACTCTGGCAATTGCGTAAGGGCTGACAGGATGAAATGAGGTTTTTTCATTTTTAATTTTTGATTTTTCTATACCATACATTTCACTTGATGATGCATGATAGAATTTGATCTTTGGATTAAATTTTCGCATCTCATCAAGAATTCTGATTACGCCTAAACCAGTTGTATCATATGTATATAAAGGCTGATCAAAGGAAACACTGACGTAACTCTGAGCAGCCAAATGATATACTTCGTGAGGATCTGAATTTCTTACAGCATGTGATAGTGATTCCACATCTGTCATTTCTACAGGAATCAAATTTACTCTATCAAAAACTCCTGTATAGTGTAGCCTCCAAAAATTATTCGGTGATGATAATTTTCTAAATGTTCCAAAAACTCTGTATCCTTTTTTAAGGAGGAATCTTGCTAAATATGCCCCATCCTGGCTAGTAATACCAGTAATTAATGCTCGTTTAATGACTATTACCTCACAGAATTGCTATGCGTAGATTGTTAAAAATCTAATGCTGCATTTTCTTTAATATTTGAATAACTACAAAATCTTCCTTTCATGCAACTGCATGTTTTTACGATTATTTTAGATGTAAAGATTTCGTATATGCTTCAATTACATCTCTTGGCGTACCTACTAACTCACTCTTTCCATTATTTAGAAACATTGCCCTATCACATTGATCTTGAACTGGTCTCATATCATGAGTAACTAACAATATGGACTTTCCTCTTTTCTTAAATGAAATTATTGCATCAAATGCCTTTTGTTGAAATGACAAATCACCTGCATAAAGAATCTCATCCAGAATAAGAATATCAGGATCTACTTGCACTGCCGTAGAAAATGCTAATCTTGAATACATCCCGGATGAAAAATTTTTTAATTTCGTGTCTGCAAACTTTTCTAATTCTGCAAATTCCATTATTTGATCTACTCTTTCAAGTATCTGTTTCTTTTTGAATCCTAATAGAATTCCGTACTGAACCACATTTGTTTTAGCGGTAAGATCTAATTGAAAACCTATGCCCAAGCCCAAGAGTGGAATTAACAATCCATTAACTCTAACGGTTCCTGTGTCTGGCTTATAAATTCCTGAAATAATACGAAGCAAAGTAGTCTTTCCAGCTCCATTTCTACCTATTATGCCAAACATCTCTCCTTTTTTTATTGTAAAATTAATGTTCTGCAATATTTGTAGATCCTCATAATATTTTTTTTTGTTGAACCACCCAACTAATGCTTCAAAGACTGAATTCCGTTTTTCATGATAAATTCTGAAGGTCTTGGTAACATCTTTTACCTCAATAGAAATTTCTGACATCTATAATTCCTCTATTATTTTTGGTTCTAGCTTTTTAAACACAATGTATCCTGTTCCAAATATTGCTAGTACTATTGCAAGACAAGTTAGTATTGATTCACTACTTGGAATAGTATTGTATAATACAAGATCATGTGTCATGTCGATAATTCTCACCATGGGAGAAAAGTAAAGTATATCTTGAATTTTTGAAGGCAAAATATCCGATTTGTAGAATATTGGAGTGAGAAAGAATCCTAATTGTAAAACAACAGTCCAAATAAATTGTATGTCTCTATAGCGTACATTCAAAACAGAGAGAGGAAGAGATATGCCCACAATTAAAATAAATTCAAGACATACTACGAATGGAAGAAGAAGAGCAGTTATTGGTGGAATGAATTGAAACGCTATGAGGAAAACAGCAAATGCCATCATTTCAAAACAAAACATGAATAATGCTGTAAGTGCGGAGCTTAGTGAAGGAATTTCTCTAGGAAGATAAATCTGTGTTAGTATGCTACTTCTGGTGAGAATACTGCCTAATCCAGTCTGAGTACCTCTTGCAAACATATTCCACATTATTATTCCCACAAGAATGTATAGGGGGAAATGTTCTATCTTGGAATTAAATAAATTGGTAAATATGATGTATAACGTTGCAAGTATTAACAAAGGTTCTAAAAATGTCCAAAAGAATCCTAATATGGAATTTCTATATCTTATTTTAAGATCTGATATTGCAAAATTATATATCAAAGATTTTCCTTTCCAAAGTTTTGTTCTAATATTGGCCAGATAGTTCTACCAATTGCTCTCAATTTCAAATTCCATATTAGTATTCTCTATTTTGCATGAATGTCTTAGAGGTATATTCGATAATTTGTTAAAAGAGTAAATAAGACATTTACAAATAAGAGTAAGATATGTCATGTGAAAAAGTATCCTATGTGGTAGTGAGTTATAACAGTGAAAAATATCTTGAAAAATGTCTGGATTCTATTCTTTCACAATCTCATAAATTCCATGAGATCATTATAGTGGATAATAATTCTATTGACAATACCTTGTCAATTGCTGGCCGATTTTGTAATATTGATGAAAAAATTGAATTAATCTCAAATAACACTAATGAAGGTTTTGCAACAGCTATCATACAAGGTGTTTCAAAATCATCTGGAGAATATGTTGCAATTCTGAATGCTGATGTATATCTTGATCCCCAATGGTGCAGTTTTTTACTTGAATCATTTTCTAAAGATGACAAAATCGTTTCGGCGTCAGGTAATGTATTGCTTCCTGATGGTTCTCTTCAAAGTGCAGGAGGTATGATGGATAAATATGGTGCCGTAATACAACGTGGCTCGTCTTTATATGAGTCTCTGAATTTAGAAAAGAACTTTCCAATTTTTTATAATGATGGTTCTTCATTCATTTTAAGAAAAAAATTATTTGAGTCAATTGGGCTTGATACAAAGTTATTTCTGTATTATGAAGATGTTGATCTATCGTGGAAAATCAATATGTTCGGTTATAAAATAAGCCATGTTTCAAAAGCCATTTCTTATCATGATGTGGGTCATTCTTTTTATGATATAAATCCACGAAAATTTTATTTTATAATAAAAAATCGACTCTATTTATGTCAAAAGAATTATTCTCTGTCAACTCAAATGCGTAGACTTCCAGTTATATTTTTCTTAATTTTAATTGATGCTATAATTTATGATATTTTCAAACCTCAAAAAGGCTTTATCATACAGTTTTTGAGAGCAATTAAATGGAATATTTCCAATTTAAAATATATTGTTAAAGAACAAAAGAAATTAAATGCAAAACGAATCCTGACTGATGATCAAATAGATGCAAACTTGATACCAAAATCTATAGAGTTATCCATTATTACAAAGAAACTAGGTTAATCCACATTTGTGTTTTGAGATTTAGTAAAAAGGTTATCAGAATAGCACAAAATTATTATCTAATATTTCGAAATTCTGATGAATCCTGTAGTATTTGTGGCATATCTTCTAATTTGATTATTCCGTTCATGATTTGTGCAAAATAATATTCCAAACCCTCAAAATCAGGTTTTCGTCTCAGGTATTCTGTATAATATCTTGAGATTCTACCTTTAACATTTTTTTCATATTCTGCTGAAACGATGGGAATAATAGTGATCTTATCTAATGCAATTCCTACCTCTCTATTTTCATAACCAGGATTCAAGGATCGGAGATTTAGTGTATCTTTAATCATCAATGTCAACTGAGTAAATTTCTTATCATTTTTCAGTGATTCCTTAGACACTATTGTCTCTATAATTAATGGTGTGATATCAGGATAAATAGGATTATGGATATTTTGGACCAGAAATAAACTTTCCATTGACACTCCATTAATCAAAAGTCTTAAACTATCACGAATTTCTATAGACGCTTGTCCGATAATACGTAATTGAATTCTGAGATCACTTTCTGGAGAAAGAGGTAAATCAATTGTTGATATCGTTGTTGGTCCGGTCCATCTGTAAAATTTTTTTGCCGCATCATTAATTTCTCTTCTAAACCATCCGGTTCCAAACATTTTTTGACTAAAATCAAAATTGATAGAACTGGTACTGTTTTCATAGTGATAGTCAAAGTGTTCCTCATAATGTTTTTCTAAGAGCACATACATCATTTCCCTAAATGATAACTTATCTAGATTAGGCTTGTAATATCTTTCTTTAAGATCATCCATCATTTGAAAAAGGCGCTGTTCAAACAATTCTTTAGCATATTCATATAATTCATAATCTAACTTTGTATATTCCTTGATTATTTTCATAGTATGTTCACTTATGTCGTGCATGCTGGTCTTACGTGGTGCTACCATTAAATTCCAAATAGATCTTATTGGTTTCCACCCAAAAGTATAATACAACAAAAATAATGATTCCTCAAATCTTTCAACTAATCCAAAAAATGAAAATTCTAAGAGTCTTTGTTTGGCGGTTTGTAATAATAACTCATCAGAAATATCTGGATGTATAAATTCCTCTACTGTGTCAAAGAAAAAAGCTCTTTTATTCATTTTATAGTATTGTGCAATAGATCTTATGTCTAAATCAACAGCTAGGTGTCTAATTTGGTAATTAGTAAACACTGGAATTTTTTTGGGATCTTGTAATGCAGAATCCGAAGTTTCTATTTCTGAAAGAAAGTTTTCATGTACCCAATTGTTAGTTGTAGGTGCAAGCTTCATGTGATCATAGTATGAGATTGTTCTTTGTATAGGATCACGTAACATGGTTAGATAAAGAATATTTTGTGGAATTATTTTGTATATTGTGTGACCGAAATGACCACGTATCAGCTTATACTTTGTAAAATCCTCAGGAAGATCTAATATCAATTTTCGGTATACCTGTTCAGGAAATATTGATTGATAATCAAAAAAACTATCAAGAACAGATGTAAATGTTGTGCCGGCAGTTTTTGGTATATGAAGAAAATATAAAACATCATTTTGTTCCAATTTAACTGGAAACTTTGTTCTACTCAAATTATTTGATTTTAGGTTTCACTCTATTTATACAACACAGTTAGTATGTGTTTGAAATTCTATTCTGAACCAATTCTCTTTCAGAAAGAGAAGTTCAATTTATTATCCTTGGTGAATTCTACCTCAAATTGATTTCTTTATTTATTGTGC
This sequence comes from Candidatus Nitrosotalea sinensis, assembly GCF_900143675.1. Classification (NCBI taxonomy): domain Archaea; kingdom Thermoproteati; phylum Nitrososphaerota; class Nitrososphaeria; order Nitrosotaleales; family Nitrosotaleaceae; genus Nitrosotalea; species Nitrosotalea sinensis. The sequence continues at coordinate 184,578 of NZ_FRFC01000001.1, read as the reverse complement.
AATTCATTTTTTGGTTTCCCAACTGAATACCAAAAAAGAACTGGCACCTTTTTTAATTGCGTATATTCATTATCTTTATTTATTAAAAATTCTAGATGTTCTACAGCATCTTTATCTCCTTTTTTAAACTCATCAATATTATTCCAAAGTATTTGATATGCTATCCCGCCATTCAAATCTCTTTCATAAATTATATCAAAATATTTTGAAAATAGGGGTCGTATCAAATCCGAATGAATGGCTTCTGTCGGCTCTACACGAAAATTCTCTATTGGAGGACGTAATGAATGGGTTGATCTAAATTTAACTGGTAAGGATTCCATTATCTCTTGCATCCTTTTTACATGTTCTTCAGAATATTGGTTCCTTGAAGGTCCTACATATTCCCAATTGAACATGAGACCATTAGGTTTCAAAACCTCGGTGAGTCGTTTTAATGCATATTCTATATTTTCGGCGTGATGTAGGATTGCTACATTAAAAACAGCGTCATATTCTGCATTTGAAATATTCTTCATCTCATTTATGTCAGAAATAAAATAATTGATGGGTCTATTTCCTTTTTGTTCTTTTGCTGTTGTCAAATATTCCTCTGAAATATCAAAAGCATCAAAATGCTTGGCTATTCCAAGATCAAATAGCGTGCGCTCTACCCAACCATTACCGCATCCTACAACAAGCACCTTGTGAAATGGTATGTATTGTTTAAAGCGTTTTGGAATGTCTTGCATCCAGTTAGTATTTTCATCGCCTGTAGAAAGTCTATTGAGATAAGATTTGATTTCATCCAAATGATTCCAAAATTGTGCTGAATAATGACTAAAGTATGCTATATTCTTACTCTCATCTGATTCTATGATTGATTCTGTTACTTCTCTCAACGTCATACGTTTTTCCACAAGTGAGGTTATGTAATGTTCAAGACCCTCTTTGTCAGGGGGTCTCAGGAGAACCTCACGATATAAGGTATCAAGAAACTCCTTGTATTTCCTAACTTGATTTTCGTTATGTTTTTGTTCTTTTATCATAAACACTCTTCATTTTGAATCTTGAAGTTTCTCTAATATTAATACAGTCAAAGGGCAACTAACTGATATCAATTTTATAATCCCACGTTAAGTTTGGATTGTAAAACGGATCTCCCTTCTTGACCATAGGCCATTTCTTTACAAAATGATAATGGTTTTCTACTGTGTAAAATCTGGTTGAATGTTCCTTAATTTTACTAGATCCCTCATGTAGTATCCTAGCGTATGGTGTGTATACTACTCTGTATCCTCTTTCTATTGTCTTTAAACAAAGATCCGTATCTCCATAATAAAGATCAAAATTATTGTCAAAACCTCCAATCATGTCAAAAACTTCTTTTTTTATGAGAAGACAAGCTCCTGTTACAGAAGAACAATTCCTTACTGTATTTAGAGATCCAAAATATCCTGGATTGTTACCGTTGACTCCTTGTAGAGGATGAAAACCAGCACCTGATGGTAGTATTACCATTCCTGCATGTTGTATCATATTATTTGAAAAAACTAGTTTTGCACCTACTATGCCTATTCCTTTTTGCTGACAAATCTTTACCATTTCTGTCAACCATTCTGGTTCAAGTATTGCAGTATCATCGTTTAAAAATAATAAATAATCTGTTGACAATTTAGATGCAACTAAATTATTCATTTTAGAAAAATTGAAAGGATGTTGATATCTAATTATATTATGTGGTAAAGATGTAAGATAAGACAATGTCTCCTTGTTGGAACTATTGTTATCGATTATGATTATTTCATAATTCTTATACGAAGTTTTGATCTTGAGGGTTTTGATACATCTTTGAAGTAAATCAAAATTATCTTTTGTTGGTATTATGATGGATACTTTTGGTTCGTTTTTCAAGGTAAGATCAATCTTGAAGGTATTCTCTATCTTTCCTTTTTTCGGAATTCCTTCTAAATTCCTACGTTTTAGTGTTCTTGAAAGAACTTCCAAAACTTCTTTTTCATAAATTGTTGCAGAACGGATCCTTTTCTCACAACTTATTAGTACAGTTGGAATATGACATATTTTATCTGTAATTTCTGTCAAACGTAAAAGCAAGTCATAGTGGTTTGTTTCAAGCAGTTTATCATTAAAACCTCCAGATTGAATAAAAATCTTCGAATTCACTAGATAAAAGTTTGATATGTAATCATAACTCAAAAAAAGATCAGGTGACCAGTCTGGCTTAAAGAAAGGATTTATTCTTCTATTTTCACTTAATTGATCCTCATCAGAATATATGATATCATAGTTTTCATTTGTACTGTTCAAAGACTTGATTATTAGATACAATGCATTTTTTGTCAAAAGGTCTCCAGATGTCATGAACATCATGTAATCCTCATTAATTGACATACAAAGTTGGTTTAGATCATTTGATGTAATCAGAATTTGATGTGAAATACTTGATTTGGTTGATGACATCAACTCGGAAGCATCACGAATGTCCTCATCACTGGAGTGAAGGTATACCTTTAGATTTCTATACGGCTGTGAAATGATAGATTTTAATGATTCTTTTAACTGGTCTTTGTTTCTTTCAGTAACTTGAAGTATAACTGCAATTGTAGGAAGTTTGGAGAATTTTGATAGTTCTTCCTCAAATTCCTTTTCTTCGAAGGCATGTATTTGATGAATTCTTAACCACTCATGATATGCTTTAACTTGTGAATATGGCTGCTCTTTTCTAGGAAAATCAGGATCAGGAGAAAAAATTGCCAATTTTTCTCTTTTCAATTGTAAATATGCTGCATTGATAAAATAACTAAATCCAAACTCACGTATTGTCACAGATGCCAATCTTGAAAGTTTCAAAAATTTTTTGTATCTTGATTTGAGAGTCATTTCATCAAAATTTGTGTTAATTTGAGTGCGTCATCAACCATTCTTTGAATGGTAAAAGAAAATCCTTTACGTCTGGATTTTCTAATCCTACTTCCCTTGCCCATGGTATGATTCTTGAATAGTCAAACTGAATAAGATCTTGTCCTGATATTTCTCTGAGACCAGGAGTTATGTTGCAAATTGTAGTAAGTGTTCTGTAAGCAGACAAATCAAGTGATTCATCATAATCAAAATTATTCTCATATTTTACAGTAGTTCTTATCAATTTTAATAATTCTGATGCTGTTGTTTGCCATGAATATTTTCTTGATGTTTTTAATGCACCATCTGCTAAGATCAACCTCAATTTTTCATTTCTGGAAACTTCAATAATTTTATCTGCTATGTCAGAAGTATCATAAGGGTTAACATACATTCCTCCGTCTCCGACTATCTCAGGAAGACCAAATACATTGGAAGTAATTACTGGTATTCCACAAGACATTGCTTCAACTGCTGGCAAACCAAATCCTTCATGCAGTGATGGAAAAATTAATGCGTCTGCTCCCTGTAATAACTCTACTAAGTGTTCTTCAGAAACAAATCCAAGTATTATTACTCCATCTATGGACTCTGCGGCATTGTATACCTGAGGTTCCATTTTTCCTACTATAATCAACTTTTGTTTAATGCCTTCTCCGCGTGCCTTCTTGAAAGCCTCTAACATTCTAAGTATGTTCTTTCTGGCAAAATTGGTTTCACTTAAGTGAATAAAATATGGAGAATCTCGTATGAAGAATTTTCCAAGAATTTTTTTTCTAGCTTTAAATTTATCTGGTGGTGGCTTGAACTGATCATGGTCAACTCCTAATGGAATTACATGTATCTTTTCTTCCGGAATTCTCAGATATTGTATCATTTGTTCTTTTTCGGAGTTTGAAGCTACATGAATTGTCATTACATGATCTCCAAATCTTTCCCATTTGGGAACTTCTCTCTCTATTATTGGTTTATTGATTTTCCAATCTTCTTTTGTTCTGTATACCTGTTCGCCTAAAATAACCTCATCAATTCCAATTAAGCCTATCATGAGATTGTTACATGATAATGATCCCTCGCGCGGAAATTTGTATCCTCCCATGTTGGGTATGCTTACACAATCAAAATGTTCGTTAAAGTCACCAATACCTATGTCCTCATACTTTAATGCAGCTATCGTGAAGGTTTTTTCTATATTCATAATTTTACCCATCTCGAGAAATACCTTTTTCGCAATAAGGTTCAAACTAGTAGCTTTTGCCAGTGAACCGTAGTCTACTGTTATTCCTATTCTCATAACGAATTAAATTAGTACTAGGTATTAGATTCTTTATCTAAAGGAATTATTTCTTCTTTTATTAATAATTTCAAATAGAGTAGTGATGGTATCAATATTATGGAAAGTACTATTGATGTTAAAATTGGGCCTAAGATTTTTAATAAATACAAATCTGCCTGTAGACCACTAAACTCCAATATTATTGACTGTGTTAACTGACTATTCTGAAACGTCCAAAAAACTGATGGATCGAGATGAAGTGGATACTTTCCTATTGGATCTAATCCGAATAAACCCTTTGTACCTCCCATTTGGCCCCACACAAACCAAGTTACATCTTGAATTAACCAAGCAAAGGAAAAAAAAGATCCTACTATAGAAGTGATGATTACAAACAGCCTGAAAGGTATGTTGATTCTTTTTTGAATACTTGCTCCTAGAGGGATTATTAAAAATGGTATTATTGTTAGCATGTATCTAGCACTCCAGGCAATAAAGCCATGCCAATGAAACCATGTACCAAAGAAGATCAATAATGCTGCAAAATAACTCAATATGAAAATACAATCCTCTCTATTTTTCTTGTAAAAATCAAATAAAGAAATGAATGCACTAAACAAGATGGGTGAGAAAACAAAGATGCCTGCACCTGGACTAAATAATAAACCAAATATTCCTACCTGAATGGGAGTACTGTGTCCTATCACCACACCGGTGGCATATGCAAAACCATACACAGAACCTTCTACAGCACCAGCCAAGAATCCATGTCCAAATCTTACTATACTTACCAATTCCAATATGATGGCAAAAAAAGCTAAAGGTATAGCAAAACTTGTAATGTTTTTTAGTTTGTTAGATGTTCTCATTATGTCATAAATAACATATCCAACCAGTATTGCCACAAAAATTCCCATGTCATATCTTACGGTAACACCAAAACCTAGTGACAGACCCATAAAAAATAGGTTAATGGCCGAATAGTTTTTCTTAAATCTTCTATAAAATAAAAACGCTGTTAAAATTAATAAAACACTTTCTACATTACTAAAAGCAGTAGTACTATATGCCCATTCTATGCTAGCAAATGCATATACAAAAGAAACAATAGCAGAAGTTTTCTGACTATACTCATACGTACGACAGATTAAATAGAAAACAGCTACGGATAAGGAAGCTATGACGGGACCATAAAATAGGTAAGTAAAAGTTTCCTCATGGGTTTCGCTATTTCTCCACCATACATAAAAAGAATCATTGAAATCATTTGTACTAAAACCATAGCTTGGAATGATATGAAAATTTTTTTCAATTATGAGAAAAGGCATGTATGATATAGCATGTCCTATGGGAGTCTCTGAGCAAAGTATTCCGTTTTTACAGATAGATGCAGTGCCATTCCAATAACCATGATTTTGAATGAAAAGACGTACTTCTGGTGGAATATTGTCTTGTGCAGGCATATTATTTACTATTTGATCTGCTTGAACAAATGGAAAATATTCGTCTGGAGTTGCCCTGTGTCCATGTGAAGTAAATGAATAAACACTAAAACTAATGAGCAAAATTAAAAGAAAAATCTTATGATCTTTGGTCTTTATAATCAATCTAGTCATAATTTCACAGAATATGAAATTTTACAATGGACTGGATTAAATGAGAAAAACAAACCTATCATTGATGTTTTTAATTTTGCTTCCAGTATATCATCTTAATTATATTGCCATTAGAAATCTATAATCAAACTCTGAAATTCTCAAACCTGTGATAAATTTTAAAATATTAAGATCATTTTTCTCATATTTATATGCAAAGACCTGATGATACTTTATTTCACAAGTTCCAGTCATATTTTCCATTTTGTTGCGTAGACTTAATTTTAATAAAAAATGGGAAATTTTTACTAGTCAAACGATCTATCTCTCCCTATAAGGGAAAACTTTGTCTGCCTGGAGGAATCATGAGGAGAGGAGAAAAACTAGAAGCTGCTGTTAAAAGAATAGGTAGAGAGGAATTGGGTATAGATGTGGAAATCAAGACAAGTGTTGGATTTTATGAGAAAATCTATCCAAACAGACATGATGTTACTCATTGTTTTCTTGTAATAACGAAAAAAGGAAAAATACACTATGACTATCAAGCCAAAACCGGTAAGTTCTTTAAGAATATACCAAAAGAGACTGCACCATTTTTTAAAAAAATGCTAATTGATGCTGGTTTTTCCTGAACTATCTTGTAGTAATTCATACCATTCTATAGTTCTTTTCAAGCCTTCTTCCAGTCTTACCTGTGGTTCAAATCCGATTTCTCTTCTTGCTTTTTCTATGCTTAGACAACGACGAGGCTGACCGTTTGGTTTTTGTTTATTCCATACAACTTGCGATTTGACATTCATTAATTTTATCAGAATTTCCGCCAATTCTTTTATGGTGACTTCATTTCCACTGCCTATGTTAATTGGTTCACTTTTTTCATATCTTTCAGCAGCTAATATGGCAGCTCTGGCGGCATCATCAACATACAAAAAATCTCTGGAAGGAGTTCCGTCTCCCCAAATTTCTATCTCAGAAATATTAGAGTTTTTTGCATCATGTATCTTTTTGATGAGGGCTGGTATTACATGAGATGTATTGGGATCAAAATTATCTCCTGGCCCATATAGGTTAGTCTGAACTAAGACTATGGAATTGAAATTATATTCCTGACGATAAGATTCAGATTGTACCAGCATCATTTTTTTAGATAATCCATAAGAAGCGTTAGTTTCCTCTGGATATCCACTCCAAATCTGTTCTTCAGAAAACGGTACATCCACAAACTTCGGATAACTGCAAACTGTACCTATAGCAATAAATTTTTCTACCTTGTTCTTTCTACTCTCTTCTATCATCAAGGTGTCCATCATAATATTATCATAGAACACTGAGGCAGGGTGTTCCTTATTGTATCCTATACCTCCAACATTTCCAGCAGTATGAAACACAATATCTGCACCCTTGGTTATTTTAGAACAATTCTCCGGAATTCTTAAATCGCAATCAATTGAACGAGGCACGATTATATCTGAAATCCCTTTTTCTTGAAGCATCTTAACTATCTGTGAACCAAGAAATCCTGAACCTCCAGTTACAACTATTTTCTTTCCTATCAGATTCATTCTATGTCAATGGTTAATCTGTTACACCAATAATAATTTTGAGACATCTAAAAACTTCTCTACCGTTTCCACAGTTTTCGTTCTATAAACTGTGCTATGGTATCTACAATATATTCTCGTTGGTCTCTTCCCATTCTGTGATGATTTCCAAAAAAGAAAGAATTACGCATGGCTATTTTTGAATTGTTAAGCGTACCTCTTGCGTAGTGAGGTATATACTTGATAGACGGCTGTTCTAGTAAATTTCCAGACATTATGGGTCTTGTTTCTATGTTGTGCTTCTTAAGATATTTAACCAACATCTCTCTGTTGAAGGGTGCGTCATTTCTTATCGTCATAGGATAACAAAAACATACTTGATGTGTTCTAGGATCATCCTTAGTAAGTATGAAATAATCTTCATAAGTTGCAAATCTCTTTGTCCAATATTTTGCATTTTCTTTTCGTATTTTGATAAATTTATCTAACTTTGAAATCTGGTGAATTCCAAATGCTCCTTGAATTTCTGTAGGCCGCAAATTATATCCTAAATTTACAAATAAATACATAGGATCTATTGACGGATATTTTTTACTTAATGCCGTCTTATTTCGTAAATCGCGTATCCATCCAAATGCTCTAAGTGCCTTGGTTAACTCGTATATCTCCTTGTTATTAGTTACTGTCATTCCTCCTTCTATTGTCGTTATATGGTGTGATAAAAAGAAACTAAAAGTTCCTATGTCACCAAAAGTTCCCACTTTTTTACCTTTAAATTCCGCACCATGAGCTTCACAACAATCTTCCATTACATGTAGATTTTTTTTTCTAGCGATTTCTGTTATCCGCCCCATATCACAAACATTTCCCAATAAATGAACGGGTAGAAGTAGAGATGTGTTCTTTGTTACAGCTTCTTCTAACTTATCTGGATCTATGCAAAAATTTTCTAGACTGATATCTACAAATTTAGGCTTTAAATTCAAATTTGTGAGAGGGTAAACCGTTGTAACCCATGTGACGGCTGGAGTAATTACTTCACTATTTTTGGGTAGTCTTTTTGAGTATGTTGGATTTGTTAAAGCTGATAACGCAACTAAATTTGCTGATGAACCAGAATTAACCATTGCTGAAAAATTAACATGAAGATACTTTGAAAATAATTGTTCAAATTTCTTAACTTTTTCTCCCATGGTAACTTTGGTAGTTAAAAGTGAGTCAAGTGATTCAATTACTTCATCTGCGCCAAATGAAGGTTCCACCAATCTGATCTTCGTTTTACCTGGTACAAAATCATCATAATCCTCAAATCTCTTTTTAATTATCTTGATTATTTCTGTTGGAACAGATTTCATGTGATAATATATCCATTAAAAAGAACTATTTGAATCATCACAAAATGTGGTTAATGACAGTTCTGAATGTGATAAAAATAACATATTTTCAATGAGGCGCGTTAGTGACTTTTCTTGACATTCATAATATTTTTTATAGGCATGATTGATTGAAATTCAATTGTTTGTCATTGCATGTATTCCAGCGTTTAATGAAGAAAAGGTAATAGGAAACCTCATAAAAAAAATGTTGAGTTATGTAGATGAGGTGGTAGTCTGTGATGATGGTTCTTCGGATCAAACATCTAAAGAAGCTGAAAAGGCAGGAGCAGTTGTTATCAAACATCAACACAACGAAGGAAAAGGTGCTGCCTTGAAATCTCTATTTCAATATGCTAGGAAAAATGATGCTGATATAGCTATCACCATTGATGGTGATGGTCAATTCTTACCTGAAGAAACTCCTAAATTAATTAAACCAATACAAGACAAAAATTCAGATATCGTAATAGGATATAGATTTGATGATGAATCTGATATGCCCTCATACAGGAAGGTAGGAAATAAAATGCTTGACAAAATTACAAATCTGGCCTCTGAACTTCCTTTTCGTGATACACAAAGTGGTTTTAGAGCATATTCGAAAAAAGCTCTGAATTCAATTAATTTCTTAACTGATGGGTTTGGTGCAGATTCTGAAATTCTAATAGATGCATCAAAAAAAGGATTAAAAATTTCTGAAGAAAAAGTCACAGTTATCTATAATACCGGAGGAAAGACATCTACAAAAAATCCAGTATCGCATAGTAGTGATGTGATAGGATCCATACTAGAACTTGTAGCTCTTAAACATCCGCTAAAATACTTGGGATTACCAGGCTTCATACTTCTAGTTATAGGAGTTATCTACTCTGTAGTAGTCATATCTATTTTTAATTCGACAAGATATTTCTCAATTCCATCAACCATGTTGGCATTGGGATCCCTTGTAATTGGTTTAATGTTGTTATTGATGTCGGTAGTACTATTTAGTATAAACAGAGCTACAAGAAGAATATCGTAAAAAATTTGTTTTTTCGAAAATTGGCAATCTCTTCAATTTAATAAAATTGAATCTTTCTTGAATGGATATATGATGAAATATATTTATCTTGTAATTTCTATCTCAATTCATGCCATTCAAGTTTACAAAATTAAAAATCCCAGATGTCATACTTGTAGAGGCTTCATCGTTTGAAGATGAAAGAGGTTATTTCATGGAAACCTTCAAGGAATCAATCTTTAGATCCAATGGAGTGAACACAAGATTTGTTCAAGACAATTATTCTCATTCAACCAAAGGCGTCCTGAGAGGATTGCATTATCAAAAAAACCCAAAAGCACAAGCAAAACTGGTTATGGCAATTACAGGAGAGATACTTGATGTTGCAGTAGATATACGTAAAAACTCGCCCACTTTTGGAAAATGGGTAAGTGAAATACTCTCTGACAAAAATCATAAAATGCTCTATGTCCCTGAGGGCTTTGCGCATGGATTTTATGTGACAAGTGACAAGGCAGATGTAATTTACAAGGTTAACACTGAATATTCCCCAGAAAATGAGCGGGGAATTTTATGGAATGATCCTGATGTATGCATCAAGTGGCCTACTGACAAACCAGTCATGATACAAAAAGACCTTGAACTACCTTTATTGAAAAACGCAGACAACAATTTTGTACATCGATAATAAGCCAGATCAAAATAAATAACAATCTTGACATCTTCAAGGCGTGAGACTACTAGTTTGCGGAGGGGCAGGATTCATTGGCAGCACATTTATCAAAAATCATCTACAAACAAAACCAAATGATATAGTAACAAATCTCGATAATCTGACAATTGGTTCAAACATCAATAATCTGAAAGAAATTATAAAAAATAAAAATTATCATTTTATAAAAGATGATATTAAAAACTTGGAAACAATATCCATTCTTGCCAAGGAAAGCGATATCATAATAAATTTTGCAGCGGAGACTCATGTTGACAGGAGTATATCAAATCCAAAACCATTCATAGAGACAAATGTGTTTGGGACATATTCTATTTTAGAAGCTACAAGAAAACATGATAAATTATTCATCCATGTATCCACAGACGAAATTTACGGAGATGCAGAAAACAAAAAATCCTTTGATGAATCTGATATCTTAAAACCAAGTAATCCCTATTCAGCTACAAAGGCATCGGCAGACCTTCTAGTGGAATCATATCACAGAACATACGGAATAAAATGCATCACAACAAGATGCACAAACAATTTCGGGCCATACCAGTTTCCGGAAAAGCTAATACCTAAAACAATAATCCGGGCATCCAGAAACCTCAAGATTCCACTATATGATGGAGGCTACCAGATACGAAGCTGGATCTATGTCCTAGACCATGTTCAAGCCATTGAATCCCTGATTGAAAAAGGAAAGTCAGGAGAGGTGTATAACATAACATCCTGGAATGAAATTACAAACAAGGTCATTGTAGAAAAAATTCTCAAGATAATGGGCAAGCCTCTAGATATTATAGAAAAAGTAGGAGACAGGCCAGGTCATGACAAGCGATACTCGATTGATTGCTCTAAGATACAAAAAGCAACAGGTTGGAAACCACGATACGAATTTGAACAAGCTTTACAAGAGACAGTTTCTTGGTATCAAAACAATCCACAGTGGTGGGAGCCTCTAGCAAATGAAAAGACACTTCATCCACAACCGTGGACTGTAAACTGGTAAAAATGAAATTTCTTATTACTGGTTCAGCAGGACTGGTTGGGAGCCAGGTCGTTCAAGACTTGGCAAAATCAGAACATCAAGTATATTCGTGTTATGGCCAATCAAAACCTAGCAAAGGCACCCCAGTCCAGCTTGACCTTGTAAATAATGACAACATAATCCAAGTTGTAGACAACATCAAGCCTGATGTAATCATACACTTGGCAGCAATGACAAATGTTGATCTTTGCGAAAAAGAAAAAGAATTGGCATTGAAAATAAACGCAAAAGCTACCCAAACCCTGGCAAAACAAGCTGCAAGACATGATTCTTTTTTTGTCTATGTATCAACTGATTATGTATTTGATGGAAAAAAAGGAATGAAAAAAGAATCCGACATGCCAAACCCCGTTGATTACTATGGATATTCAAAATATCACGGCGAATTGGCGGTACAAGACATGACATCATCCTGGTGTATTGCACGAACAAGCACTCCGTTTGGAATGCATCCTACAAAGAAGAGTTTTCCACTATTTGTTGCAGAGAACCTGACGGCAAAAAAAGAAATTACAATTATAACTGATCAGTATACCTCCCCAACGTACGTCCCAAATCTTAGTCAAATGCTGATAGAAATATCAACAAGAAAAATACTTGGTGTGATTCATCTTGCAGGTGCAACAAGGATATCACGATTTGATATGGCAACCCTTGTAGCCCAGAAACTAGACCTTGAGAAGAATCTGTTAAAACCTGCAAGTATAAATGACATGAACTGGATTGCAAAAAGACCCAAGGACTCTTCCTTGGATGTCTCAAAGGCAACTCAAATCCTCAAAGTAAAACCTCTCTCAGTGGAAGAGGGGATAGATCACTTCATATGTGAAATAAAAACTGGATCAAATTGAAATATACCGCACCTAATAACAAGGATCGAAAATGAAGGGAATCATACTTCATGGCGGTCATGGTACAAGACTGAGACCGCTTACACATGCTGGTCCAAAACAGCTTCTTCCAATAGGAAACAAACCAATGTCACAGTATGCACTTGAGGATTTCAAGGATGCTGGAATTACAGATATTGGAATCATAATTGGTGATGTCTACCCACAGAAGGTAAAGGACTTTTATGGTGATGGAAAAAAATTTGGGGTAAATATCAACTATATCTACCAGGACAAGCCAGCTGGAATCTCGCATGCAATAAAATTATGCAAGGATTTTATCGGAAATGATCGATTTGTAGTGTATCTTGGAGATAACATACTACGGAAAGGATTGGTAGATTATACAAAAAAATTCCAAGCATCCTCTGCAGATGCCATGATGTTATTATGTGAAGTAGATGATCCATCAAGATTTGGTGTAGCAGAGCTTGATGGTAAAAAAATAAAAAAGATAATGGAAAAGCCAAAAAACCCACCATCAAACCTGGCAGTAATTGGAGTCTACTTTCTTACTCCGAAAATATTCGACATTATTGATGTTCTCAAGCCATCCTGGAGGGGAGAGCTGGAAATTACTGAGGCATTACAGCTTTTAATGGAAAAAGGAAATACAGTAGAATATGATATAGTAACAGGCTGGTGGAAAGATACTGGTACTCCTGAAGATATCCTACACGCAAACCAGTTGGTTCTGGATACTATAGGAACACAGAACCAGTTCCGTATAGACAAGGAGACCCAAATACGGGGAAACATTGCTATTGGAAAAAACACAAACATATCAAGAGACTCGTTTATCACAGGTCCTGTCATAATAGGTGAGAACTGTAACATTGGCCCTGCTGCAAGGATAGGACCTCATGTATCAATTGACAACAACTGTTCCATAAAACAGTGCGATATTGAAAATTCTATAGTCATGGCAGACTGTAAGATAGATGCCAAGATCACCATTGTAGATAGCATAGTTGCACATGCATCCGAAATTACTAACCACCATCTAAAGAAGCACCAGTTTCTCTTGGGTGAGAGATCTCAGGTAAGGCTGTAGCTTGGAAAATATACAGGCAGCAGCAATCTGGATAACAGGAATCCCGGCTTCTGGCAAGACTACGCTATCCATGATGCTAAAAGATTATTTCCAGAAAAAAAATATGTCTACTATAATCTTAGACGGAGATGAAATACGAAAAACATTATCTAAAGACCTTGGTTTCTCGCCTGAAGATAGGAAAGAACACAATAGACGAGTAATCGAAATTGCAAAGTTGTTGGTAAAAAATGGAATAATTACAATAGTCCCATTGATATCACCGTATCGAGAAATCAGAAAATTTGCAAGAAAAGAAATTCCAAACTTTGTCGAAGTTTATACCAAAGCTTCCATAGAAGAGTGCATCAAGCGTGATCCAAAGGGATTGTACAAAAAAGCAATGGCAGGAGAGATACAAAACATGACTGGATTACAATCCCCGTATGAGGAACCGCAAAACCCAGAACTTGTCTTAGATACAGAAAAACATTCCAAGGAAGAATGCCTTGAAATGATCCTGTCCAAACTAAAAGAGCTTGGATACCTCAGCAATTAAACTCTGCATTATTGTCATTTTTTCAATATAATCAAAATCCTGTTCAATCTCTGTTTTGCTTATGAAAAGTTTAGTTATCAAACCTGATTTTTGATTTAAACATTTGGTACAATTTGGTAGTACAATTCCTTACTGAACCTTAATACTGATACGGTATCATGCACCTCAAATGAAAAAATTAGTTGCCTTGCTCCTTGTAGCAATACTTGCAGGCTCGGTAACCATTCCAAACGTATTCTCAGATGACGGACAGGATGACCAAAATGACAACAACAAAACCAACACACAAGAAAACTATACTCACAATGAAAATGAAACTTCAGACAACCAAGAAAACGACAACAAACTCCACATGAAATTTGGATACTCTAACGCAACAAGCATAAACATCACACTTCCAAACGGCACCCAGATGACATTCTCATACTCTAATGGAACAAATCCAGGACAGCAGATATCTTCATTTGTACACCAGATACGCGACATCTTCAAGCAACAGGAAAACCTCTCAAAGCAGGCAATAAAAGATTGCAGGCAAAAGGCAAGAGATGCCAGTCCTTCTGACAGGAAAAACATCATGGACCAGTGCAAGACAAATCTCAAGCAGATAAACCAACAGTTCAGATCAAGTCACAAACAGCTTCAAACAGACTTTAAGCAGTTCCGAGAGATGGTAATCACTGACAGCAAGCAAAACCACACAAAATCAACACCACCAAATGACAAAGCACCACACACAATTCAAACTCACACCAAACAACATGGAAATGAACAAAATCCAAGACAGCATGGAAAAGGTCATACACAAAACCATGGAAGACAAGACTAGAAGGCCACCTCTCAACTAATTTTTAATTTTTTTAACCATTAAACACAAAAACGTCTATTTGGCATACCTGTAGATTCCGATGCATTGAAGTCTGACATTACAATAATTGGTGCAGGCATACTTGGTTCTTCGCTTGCCTATTTCCTCTCGCACATGACCACAAAAAAGGTCCTGGTGCTAGACCATGCTCCAAGGGCAGGATATCATACCAGTTCAAGGAACACAGGCAAGGTCCACGCGCCATTTTTGTATGATCCTCAAAAAAAGAAGCTGTTTGCCAAGTCTGCAAGGCTCGGATTTACAATGTGGGAGACTTATGCCAAGCAAAAAAACATTGCATTCAAAAAAGATGGCGTACTTGAAGTTGCACTTGACGAGCCTGGAATACAAAGGCTTGAAAAGTACATGTCATGGGGAGAACAAAACGGACTGGATAAAAATGAGATCTCACTTTTGGACAGCTCTGAAGTAAAAAAACTAGAGCCAGAGGTGGTATGCCAAAAGGCAATCTTTTGCAAAAAGGACGCATCAGTAGACTATGGCATACTGACAGAAAATATTATCAATGATGCTGTAAACCAGGGTGTAACATTTCTGCCAAACACAAATGCCCAAAATATATCAGACAAGGGAGACCATATTGACATACATACAGACAAAGATACGATACAAACCAGTCTGCTGATAAATGCCGCAGGTGGAATGTCAATTGATATTGCGCATATAATGGGTGTAAGAAAAGATCTCACCGACATTCACTTTAGGGGAGAGTACTGGGAAGCAGAGCCTGAATACAAGGACCTGACCAAAACAAGCGTATACTCTGTCCCAAAGCATCTCGAGTATCCGTTTCTTGACCCGCACTGGATAGTGCGCTCTGACGGAAGAAGAGAAGTAGGACCAAACGCAGTCCCAGTCTTTAGCCCCTATGGGTATGATATCTCTGAGAATGTAAAAAAAATGATACCAAAGATGCTTGAGATGCTATCATCTGGTGCATCAAAGATGCTCTTTGACTCTCAATTCATCTCACTTGCGTCAGGCGAATTTTTATCATCTGTATCAAAGACAGTAATGATAAACCGGGTACGGGAATTTCTTCCAAAAGTAGAGCCAAAAAAATTCAAGAAAAGAGGAACTGCAGGAATCCGGGCATCAGTAATTGACAGGAACGGCAAGTTTGTCCCAGATGCACTAGTTGAACAAAGTGGTAATTCAGTTCACATACTCAACTACAACTCTCCTGGAGCAACAGGCGCATTACCGTTTGCCGTATATATCATATCACAAATGCAAAATGCAGGACTGGTCAAGATAGAAAATGACAAGTGCGGTCTGTGGAGCTTTGAGAAGATATCCCAAACACTGGAATAGATATGTCCTAGTTCTAAAAGCAAAGTGATCAGAATCACATAGAAAACGATTCTTCAAAACATGGTTTGTACTGTTGTATGTATCAACAGATAAATAATTGGTAAGACAATCTTACTTTATGTCTAATGATATGATGTTTACTACAGTAAGCAGCAAAGGTCAAATAGTAATACCAAAGAGGGTACGCAAAAAACTGGATATAAAAAATGGTAATATATTTACAATAACAGAAAAGAGAGGTCTAATAGTCCTCAAAAAAATAGATCAGAATCTAAGCCATGATGATATCATGACACTACAATCAATCAATGAGGCATGGGATGAGATTAAAAACAATAAAGGTGGCAAGTCTACAACATCCAAATTCTTTACGGAATTTGCCAAATGGTAATCCAGCAAATAGTATGGTCCGATAAATTCAAAAAAGAAGTTACAAAAATTAAAGATAACAAGTTAAAAGGTACATTACAAAAACAAATCCAAAACTTGGTTGAATGTCCAGAGTTGGGAAAACCATTAAGATACAACTTGAAAGGAGAAAGAACTGTTTATGTCAAGCCATATAGATTAATTTACGCATATGATGGAGCAATTCTCTATCTTCTTCGATTTGAACATAGAAAAAAAGTATACAGGAAATGATACATGCTGGTCTACAATGATATGACACGTGAAATCCTCTCTTGACGACACCAGCCTGATCTAATAATTATATGAAAAAATGATTTGAATCCAGCCCATGAAAATGAAATTGTTTGAATATGTGATACACTAATCTTTGGTTTTATTTTACAATCAATACCGGACACTTGGCATACTGGACAAGTGAGCTTGCAACGCTTCCAAGAACCAATCTCTTAAAGCCTCCAAGACCCCTGGAACCTGATACTATGATATCCACATTATTTTTTTCTGCATATGACAGTATGGCATCTGATACTGAGGATGTCTTTAGTATGACTCCCTTGAATGATACCTCGGCATCTGCTGCACGCAATTCAAGTATTTCAACAAGCCTTGATGCTGCCTCTCTCTGCCTTTCCAGTATTGTTTCTTCTTCTATTGTGGAATATTCTGGGAGCTGATTCTGTACTAGAATGCAGCTTGCAACTAGAACCTTGGAATTGTATTTTTTTGCTATATCTAACGCATACTCAAATGCCCTGTCTGCATTTTTTGAGCCATCATGTGGAACCAAAATCTTACCAATCTTCATTATATCGCAATACCACAGGTTCTCATTTAAACACCAGACCACAATCTCACAGTTGACATGATTGTACCCACAAAACTAATTACTAAAAATGCCAACCGTTGACTTTAATGCTGGTACCAAGTCACAAACAAAATAATGCGCTATACCATAACAGGCGGAGCCGGCTTTATAGGAAGCCATTTGGCAAAAGCCCTTGTAAGTAAAGGCCACTCTGTTGATGTCATAGACAACCTATCAACAGGAAGCATGTCAAATCTTGATGATATCAAAAACAAGATCTCATTTCACAAAACCGACATACTTGATGCTGATTCTCTTGAGGGTATAATACAAAACACAGACGGCATATTTCACCATGCCGCGCTTACATCTGTCCCGGAATCATTTACAAGACAACAAGAGTATGAAAACGTCAACGTAAATGGAACAGAAAATATATTCAAGATAGCAAAAAAACTCCACGTCAAGGTAGTATTTGCGAGCAGCTCAAGTGTATATGGTGATACAAAAACAATTCCAACCAAAGAATCCCACAAGCTGGACCCAATCAACCCGTATGGCATCACAAAACTAAACGCAGAACAACTTGCAACAAAATATTTACAATTTTTTGACGTTGTGGGCCTGAGGTATTATAATGTATACGGAGATACAATGCCAGGCGCAGGTGTAATATCAAAATTCTATTACTGTATACAAAACAACATGCCTCTTGAGATAGACGGGGATGGCAAACAGCTTCGCGACTTTGTGTACATTGATGATGTTGTAAACGCAACCATCTCATCGATGGAAAAAAACACCGGCTCTTGTTTTATCAATGTAGGCTCTGGAGTTGCAACCTCGATTCTAGAGCTGGCAAATTTGTTTTTAAAATATTCTGGCTCTGCTTCAAAAATTATATTCAAACAGCAGGACAAGGGAAATGTGATGACAAGCCAGGCTGATATCTTGTTTGCAAAACAGCTCTTGGGCTGGAAACCGCAAACTACATTAGAAGACTGGATAAAGAATCTATACAAATCATGAAACTTGTCGGAATTCCAGCATACAATGAAGAAAAGACAATAGGAGATATAGTGAAAAAATCACTAAAGCATTCTGATAGAGTCATAGTTGTTGATGACGGATCTACTGATAACACTGCTGATATCGCAAAACAAAGTGGTGCCACTGTAATATCGCACAAAAAAAACCAAGGATATGGCGCATCTGTGATAACATTATTTGACAGGGCACGAGAAGAAAATGCCGACATTCTTACAATAATTGATGGTGACGGCCAACACGACCCGGAACAAATTCCTCTCCTAGTGGATACATTGCAAGAAAATAATGTAGATGTAGTCATTGGATCTAGATTCCTTGAATCAAACTCAACCACGCCAGGATACAGAAAACGTGGAATCAAGATTATCACATCTGCTGCAAACTTTGGATCTGACTTTAAGGTAAGTGACGCCCAGTCAGGTTTTAGATCATACTCTAAAAAGGCAATATCGTCAATTCATCCAACTGAAACAGGCATGTCAGTGTCTACAGAAATTTTACTAAAGATATCAAACAAGGGGCTCTCTATTGCCGAAGTACCAATCACGGTGTCATACAATGGAGAGACATCTTCAGAACATCCAATACCGCATGGCATCTCTGTTCTACTTAACACGCTAAAGTTTGTATCAGTCAAGCACCCGCTTCCATTCTACGGCTTTCCGGGGATAGTCCTTGTCATAGTCGGGTCCGTACTTGGATACCAGTTCCTTGACGCATATCTGAACAAGCAGGCAATCTTCATAGGTTCACTTATGGCCACCATAGTGCTGTTCCTACTTGGTGCAATACTGTGCGTTACTGCAGTTATCTTGTTTTCAATGGCTACACTAATTCGGGAAAAAAGCTGAAAAATCTAATGGGATCTGCAATAAAAGGCCAAATTTGTAAGTTCTATATGGTATTAGAATATATTTTTCATAATTGTACCATCATACATAGAAATTAACTAACTTCATACAAAAAAATGAACAATTCGTCCATTATGCTTATATATCAAATTTCGACCAAAAACTGCAATAACTATGTACAACGAAACAACAAAGAAAATAACTAGTCTAACACTATTAACAATACTTCTAGCTAGCAGCGCTGCAATCGCATTGCCAAACGCAATGCCAGCAGCACATGCAGCAAGTAACGCAAACTTGTTTGTCTCTGCTGAGAACTCTCAATGGAACAACTACTTTGCCGGTCCTCAAGTAATCCAAGTAGTCGTGGCTGATCCTGATATAAACAGATTAGACCAGGCTTATGGAGAACCTGTCGTAACCGTCAACGGTAAGAGATTGAGAATGGCTCAAGCAACAGACGGAAATTGGTATGCATACTTTGCAGATAGCAAGCAGTCTCAGATAGCAGATTCTACACAAGGTTCAACATCCGGTAAGGGTCTTGACTTTGGTAAATTCTGTTCACTAGGCTCTGCACAAACTGCAGCTGGTGTTGATTTCACAGAAACAAAGGGAATTGCAGTAGCAAGAGCAGCAACCGGCGCAACTGACGGTTCTCAGAACCCAAGTGCAACAGTCGGTGCTACATGTACTGCAGCATCTACTGGTTCATTGTTGAATCACGTTATCAGAGAGAACAAAACACTCAACGGTAACGCACCTGGTGGCAAACTAGGTCAGATTGCAACAAACAATGCTGCATTAAACGCAGCTTGGCCAGTAGTCCAGCTCTATGACTTTGCATCACTCCCATCTTCTGTGACAGTAGATTATCAAAAGAACGGAGGCGACCAAATTGTCAATTTGACATTTGACCGAATTCCATCTAACTTGATCACAACTACCGTAGACAGATCAGCATATCCAGAAAATGCAAACGTATTCGTAACAATGAATGATCCACAACTTAACATTGACCCAACTGAAGAGGATTCTTGGACATGGGGTGCAAATGCAACAAATAGTACTTTGTACTACCAAGCATTTAACAGAAACGGTGCAGCAGATGCAGATGGCTCTACAGCAATGCAGAACCTCGTCGGCAACCTGACCAGTTTCATGTTCAACCACAACGGTAAGCTCACCATAAACCCAAGCGCATCTGGAACTCGAGTAATCGACTTCCAAAAGAACGGTAAAGAAGCACTTAGCCCAACAAGAGGTGATCCAGCAGTAGTTCACACAGCATCTGTTGTGAAGAACTCCGAGCCAATCACCTTCATTGAGTCAGGTGGTGTCAATACCGGTGTCTTTGCAAACTGGGACGGTTCCAAGACCGCCAACATCATTACAGTAAACTCTGATGTAATCAGAGGTCAATCTGCAAGCTTGAGATACAATGATATCTCACAAAGCATTGTAGGAGGATTCTCATTTGGTTCTATTACCCAAAGTGTTACAAACAACACCTGGGCATCTGGCCAGAGATCCACTGTAACATTGACTGATGGCGACGCAAACCTCAACAGCAAGCTAACCGAACACTTGAACTTGTATGATCCAAAGGTACTTAGAATATCCACAATGAAGATTGGAACTCCATTCTCATTGTCAAGTGGTAACCCAACTTCACCATCTGAGACTTCGTCTATAGTTGGTGTAACTGGTCCAACCCACACAGGTGCCGGCTTATACTCATTCAACTTTGTAACCGGTAGCAAAGGCAATGCAACAGGTGTAAACCTTGCAAAGGATGAATCATTCAGCTTTAGACCAATATTCAATTACACAAACTCTACAGTTTCAGTAGCAATTAACACAGGCAGTGGAATGTTCGTAGACTTAAAGACAACTGCAGATACACTATTCAAGACCATTCATCCAACAAACGCGACGAATGGTGAAGGATTCAAGGGATTCAATTTCCTCAACTATGACTTGAGATCGCTCTCTGGTCTTAATGGGGCAACTGGAAACTCCATCGCTAGCGTACAAGTATACCTTGTACACAAGAACGGAGCAATCTCTACATCCAGTGGTTTGCCAGTTTCTGGTCTAACAGGCATCTCTGTCGCAAACTCTACCAACTTGCAGGACTTCATCAACCTTAACGTTACAAACGCTAACGTTGATAATCCAAACCAGTTGAGAGCTAACCTATTTGGTACAGTTCCAAAGACTGACAACATAGGTCTGTTATTCGTGTTTACTGTATCTGGAAGCTCCACAAACTCGGTAATTCTATCGACAAGCGGAGAACCAGTAGTGGCTGACTTCTTCTCAGTAGGTTTGATTGGTGATGGCTCAACAAACGCTCAACGAATCAACAACGGAATTTACAGATTTGAACTTGAAGAGACCGGTGACAACACTGGAGTCTTTACAGGTACAAACCAGTATCTGATGTTGAACCAGTTGAACATTTATGATACAAACACCTACACTCAATTGAGAACAATCAACCATGACGTAAAGTTTGTAGCTATACAAGATATGCTCCAATCAGAAGCTCGAGCACCACAAGTCACATACTTGGACTTGGGAGCAGACGGTGTTAACACACAAGTTTCTGCACAGCAAGATCTTCCAACACACACTGGAGTGATATCCTTTGATAGTAAGACATACAAGATAGGCGATACTGTGACAATCACACTTAACGACGCAGACCTCAACGTTGATAATGATTTAATTGATATCTACACAGCAGTCAAACCAACAACTAACGCATTTGGTGCCATTCAACCGAGTGGACAAGATATAGCTACTGACACAGTCGGTAAGGCAAATCTTGGTAAATTATCAGATGGCAGAGCATTTGGTAGACTCGTAGATATACAATTCGGTCAAGCCAACATTAGATGGTCCAACTCCAATATCACAAGTACAACTACAACCCACAATACTGCATCATGCTTCACAAACAGCACTGGTTCATATGTTGACTCAAACGGTGGAACCTCTGCCGGATTTGCAACAAGCTTATCCGCAACAGGATTCTCACTAGTTGAAACTGGTCCATCAACAGGCATCTTCACAGGTACCTTTGAAGTTCCAGATCAACTTTGCCAGGATGGCACTATTGTCGGTGCAGTAGGACAGAACATCAAGGTCAACTATGTTGACTTTAGAGATGCTTCTGGCAAACTTGTTGAAGTATCAGACAATGCCGGTATCAAGGGCAACACTGGTTCAGTCAAGCTTGACAAAGCTGTCTATCCAGTACCATTTGGTACAGTAGGTACAACTGATACAAACGGAGACTTTGCACAGCAAAAATCATCAAGTAGCCTTAATGGTGTATTCCCACTACATCGCGACATTGTCGGACAGACAGCCGCAAACGGTGGAGGCATCATTAATGCAAACGTATTGCCAAGTGGTGATACTATAATCCACATCAGAGTAAATGATCAAGATTATAACACCTCACCAACCGGTACCGACCACATTGCAGTATCCAATGGATTTGCAGCAGGTCACGGTGTCGTTGCAGTACAGATTTCAAGATCTGGCTACTCTATGCTCTTGGCAACAGCTGGAGCCCAATCTGCAGCAACAGGCAAGATCGTCAATCTCAACCAGACCACAGGTCTACCAGCATATGGTAGCCACGTGTGGAGCTTGGTAAGAGAACTCGGTCCAATGACTGAAATCGCTCCAGATGCAGGCATATTCCAAGCTGATTTACCAATCAAGCTAACTGATGGTCCAGCAGGCGCAGACTGTCCTAAAGTGAACAACTATGACGGATCAATTTCCGGTAAATCCGGTTACACCACAAACGTTAACGATAGATTCTACTACGCTAACGGCAACGGTGCAGATCCAAGCGGTAATCCATATTGTGTAAGACAAGGTGATGTTCTCACTGTAACTTACAACGATACAAGCGATGCCTCAGGTCATAGCCAAACTGTCACAGACTCTTCCACATTTGACTTAAGAAACGGTGTACTACAATCTGACAAGTCTGTATACATCATTGGTTCAGACATGATTCTCACACTCGTGGAACCAGACTTTAACCAAGATTCACAGGCAGCAGAAACTGCACCTCTTGACTTGATTGAATGGGATTCCCATGCATTCAAGGGTACAATGGGTACATTGGGTGGACAGGCCTCAGCATTTGATGCCAAGCCAAACACCTTTGTAGAGACCGGTAAAGACACAGGTATCTTCCAATCTGTAATCAAGATTCCAAAATCACTTAAAGGAAACTTGCTAGAGAGAGGAGAACAGATCCACTTAGAATACACTGACTGGGGTCCAGCAGGTTCCAAGACTGTAGGTAAGAACAACCAAGACATACAGTTGACTATCTACACATCCAACTTTGGAGCAACTGTTGAGCTTGACCAGAAGGTATACACATGGACTGACCGTGTCTACATCACCGTAGTTGCACCAGACCACAACTTTGACCCGAACTTGATCGACACCATTGGAGACAATAGTGAGAATCAAGTTACCGTATCAACTCGAGGCAACAACCTCAGCCCATACAAATTGGTTGAGACTGGAGTCGACACAGGTATCTTTACTGGATACGTCATCCTACAAGGTGACAAGTCCATCGTAGGTACAGGTGGAGTTGACGGTGCTGGTATGTTACCAGTCGGTTCACAAGGAGTAGTCTCTGGAAGCGGTCCAACTGATGGATTCCTCCCAGCAACTGAACAAGATGGTGTATCAGTTTCATTTGAATTCACAAGAGACCAGACCGTAACAGGCTCTGCTCTTATCAGATGGAACATCGGTGAGATCAAGTGGTTAGAAGCAAGCTACCCAGCCAACGGCCAGGGAGTATTGCAGATAGTTGACCCAGACATGAACCTTAATCCAAAGGCAGTTGACAAGTTCGACACCAACGTATGGTCTGACTCTGATTCAGGTGGTATCAAACTCACCATGACAGAGACTGGCGAAGCAACAGGTATCTTCCAAGGTACAGTGTACTTTACCACTAACTTCCAGTCCTCTGGAAACAGACTCCACGTTGCTGAAGGTGACACCGTAACAGGTGAATACCGGGACAGAACATTGCCACCGCCATACACACCAAACGATCAATTGAGATTGACAGCTACAACCTTCATTGGTACTATAGTGCCACCACTCGAAAGAGCACCGGCATCTAACCCAAGAATCGTTGACAGCTTTGGCAATGCAATTACTGGTGCAGTCAAATCAGGACAGCAGATACAAATTACTGCTGACTTGACAAACGGCCAGGACAGAGATCAACCATTTGCATACTTGGTACAAATACAAGATGCTAACGGTGTAACGGTGTCATTATCCTGGATCACAGGTACATTGACTGCTGGTCAATCGCTCAATCCGGCACAATCTTGGACTCCTCAATCCTCTGGAACATACACTGCTCAAATCTTTGTATGGCAGAGCATTGACAATCCAAACGCATTGTCGCCGCCTTTGACAACTACTATCAACGTAGCATAAGACTAGTCTAAGCAAAACAATAACTTTCCCCCTTTTTCCTTTTTATCTTAAAACAAAGACCTAACGCAAGTTATGAAATAATTTCTTCAACTCTAAAATCTATGAAGATATTGTATCTTACATAATCAATATCCTCACACGACAAATATCTTGTCACAAATTTTCTTGTACGAGATAATTTCTAATGCGTATATTGTTGTGTACCGTACTATTCTTACTAGTATCATTATCTGCTGCATATGCAGACAAGACTTCTGCTGTTCAATCTATCTATATCACTGATGATTATATTGATGTCAAATCAACTGTAGAAGGCGTACCGCAGTCATTGCATATTCCCAAGTCATCTCTCTTATTTGACATTGTAGGAAACTATGATGATACCAGAACACTTGTCTCACTTTCAATCCAGAAAAAACCTGAACTACAAAATACATACCAAAAAGTAGCTGTTACCAAATATTCGCATGATGCAGTCTTCATTTATCCAAGTTTTACCCAAGCCGCATACGAACATGGGGGATTTTATGATTATTACCGCAAAGAATGTGATGATAAATGCCTTACAGTAAAGATACCTGACAGAGTAAACGGATTCCAGTCCTCAAGCATTACAGGTGCATGGATACTCAAGCTGCTCAACTATTCATATGTAAAAGACCAGGATGTAGACCAAAATCCAGACATATTGCTCCAATACCATAAAGTCATTGTACTACACAATGAATATGTCACAAAAAAAGAGTTTGACGCAATAACACGACACCCAAATGTAGTATTCCTGTATCCTAACGCACTATATGCCCAAGTCAGTACAAACTATGACAACAACACCATAACGCTGGTAAAAGGACATGGCTATCCTGATCCTACAATCAGAAATGGCTTTGGTTGGAATGATGACAATTCACAATACGAGTATGACATAACCTGCAACACCTGGAATGTCTACCAATCTGGAAATTATTCCATGCTAAACTGTTATCCTGAATTTGCGCTATTGCATGATGTTTTGTTGCTAGATACAATACATGACCAAAACCCATCCCACTTTTCAGACGACATTATACACTGGTCAAAAAATCCACGTGACCAAAAATATACAGGTACCTTGTTGCATGATTATCAGATACAGGCAAGTCATATCCCACAATGGGTACATACATGTGCAGATCTCCTAGAATCTAACAAAATATCACAAGATGATTTTTCAAATATGCTCCAGTATTTGTACCAAAAATCCATGCTTGAGTAAATATGTCATATAAAAAGGGGAAACAAAAACTAGTAGAAATTTGTAGCAAAGTAAAAAAACCCGATCATTGGTAATCTACAAAACGCTTAAATAGAAAATTAATTGCACGTCAATTCAGCAAATGAAAAAGATCATTGCTGTTTCAATTATTGCTCTAGTTGCGTTAGCTCTTGTACCCCAGTTTGCACATGCTCAAACTGAAGACAAGTCAGCAAAACAATACATCAACCTCAGAGCAGAGGTATGGAACGAGTTCTTTAGAATGACAACTGCTGCCTTTACAGTAGGTGCAGTGGTCTCAGGCACCATGATATGGCTTGTCTGGAGATTCCGTGAATCCCATCCAAAGAACCAAACCCCTACAAGATGGGAGAAACTTGACGATCCTACCACTGGAACATACGAGAAGGAGGGCCATTAGGTATGGGTCATGATACAGCAGAATGGGTATTTGTCGGCGTTGTTATTGCTATTTTGTTATACGTAGGTGTAGATTCTTGGGTTGTACAAAAAGAAGTAGAAGAAGTTCCAGCAGATGCAGAAACAATCAAGGTTACAGGCCAGCAGTGGTTCTGGAGCTTTGAGCATGAAGATGGAACAAAGGAAATTAGCACTTTACACTTGAAGAAAGGGCATGCGTACAAGTTTGAGATTTATTCAAAGGATGTAATGCACTCATTTAACATTCCAGACTGGGTAGTCTTTGAAGATGCAGTACCAGGCCATGTAAACCATGCATGGTTTGCACCAGATCAGACAGGTGAATTCCCAATCCAATGCAGAGAATACTGTGGACTATTACATTACAACATGAGAGGATCACTAGTAGTGGAGGACGACAAGTCTTGATAATTATCAAAAACATTTTATGTGCAAAAATTTCTGATATGAGAGAGGGAGCAATATGGTTCTAGAATTAAAGAAGCCACGTCCAATTTGGCAAATAATGTTCTCAACACATCACACTGATGTGGGATTGCTCTATACCATTACTGGTCTAGCATTCTTGTTTATGGCAGGAGTCTTGGCAATGATGATAAGAACTCACTTGTTCTTCCCAGGACAAAACTTCCTAATCTCTGATTCTGTAACCTTTAACAGAATATTCACAGTTCACGGTCTTACAATGTTATTCTTGTTTGCACTTCCAGTTGCAAACGGTGTCGGTAACTATCTTGTACCACTAATGGTACGTTACAAAGATATGGCTTATCCAAAACTAAACGCAATTGCATTCTGGATGAACCCAATCGGCGGTGCATTGCTCTGGCTTGGATTCTCTGACACATCCTGGGTATCATACGCACCATATTCAGTCATTCGTGCACCAGGTCCAGCAGCAGACATGATGATATTTGGTTTGAAGATTCTCGGAATTTCTTCAATCTTGTCTTCAATTAACTTCATAGTTACAATACTCAAATGCAAGCACCCAGACATGCCATTGCGCAAAGTCCCATTGTTTGCATGGTCCATGATGACCGTATCATTGATGACACTTGTAGCAATGCCATCATATGCAGCAGCACTTATCATGTTACTTACTGATAGACTCGGAGTATCTGGATTCTTCAATCCTACAGCAGGAGGAGATCCAATTGCATATCTCCACTTGTTCTGGTTCACTTTCCACCCAGAAGTATACATCTTCTTGTTACCGTCTATTGGAATGATGTATGAAATTATTCCACGATTCTCAAGAAAGCCACTCTTCAGCCAAGGCAGTGGTGTCTTTGCATTTGTCATGTTAGGTATGATAGGCTTTGCCTCATGGGGACATCACATGTACTCTACAGGTATGGACTTTACAACCAAAGTTGTATTCATGATTGGAACGTTAGCTGCAGTACCTGCATCAGGTATGCACGTATTCAACTTCCTTGCCACAATGTGGGGAGGAAGAATCAAGTTTGCTGCACCAATGAAGTTTGCAGTAGGTGGAATTGCATTATTCTTCTCTGCAGGCGCAGGTGGTGTGCTCAACTCTGCAATGCCACTTGACTTTATCAGCCATGGAACCTACTGGGTCGTAGGACACATGCACTTGTTCCTTACAGGTACAATTGCATTTGGATTCGTAGGAATGGTATACTACATGTTCCCACTAATTACAGGAAGAATGTACAGCGAGAAACTCGCAAACATCCATTTCATTGGAATGTTGTGGGGTTCTGTCCAAGTCTTCTACACTCAACACTTGCTTGGACTTGAAGGAATGCCAAGAAGAATTTATGATTATCCAGCAGAATACACATCATGGACACAGCTTAACCAGATTGCAACAGTCGGTGCATGGATTTTGGGTGCAAGCTTTGTAGCATTCTTGATAAACTTGATCTACTACTCTGCCAAGGGCAAAGAAGCAAACATGGACGATCCATTTGGCATTGGTGGAAAATACTACTATCCATACCAAGTAAAGAACCCACACCACGTAGGATATTGACATGAGCCACACAGAACACGAAGCTCCTATAATGAGGACAAGCCCTGCTAGATTGGGCAAGATGCTTGCAATCTTGTTAGGTATTATGGTAGTCGGTGGAGCAATCTTTTTCCTCAATTATGATTATTGGAACTCTTATCTTCCAACCGCAGGCAAGATCCAAGAAGGTCTTGGCTCCCATGAAGGAGGTGGAGGCGGTGGAGGTAAAGTAACTGGAAAGACCATTGAAACAAACTTGGAATTCATGGAATCTCCAGACTTTAAGGTATACGCATTTAACGCATTATCTGGTGACGGCAAGAACCCAGAAATTCATGCAAATGTAGGTGACAAGATAGTAATTCATGTTAAAAACGGGGGTAAATCATTCCACGCATTTGGTATCACTGATGCCAAGGAGGGAACAGGCCCAATCATAGATGGTACTGCAGTAGGTACTGCTGACAATCCATTAAAGCCAGGCAAGGGTGGAGATGCAACATTTGTTCCATCAAAAGCTGGTGAATACTATTACATTTGTGTAGTTCCAGGCCACAGAGAACTTGGAATGGAAGGAAAAATAGAAGTTGCTCCAAGTGGTGGAAGCGCAGAAGCATCTGGCGCAGCAGTAGCACCAACTGGAAACAAGGTAGAATTTACAGTAAGTTTTGTAATGAGTGCTGACTTTAAACAATATGCATTTAATGCATTGCCAGGTCAGCCAGGTACTAATCCTGATATCAAAGTAAAGTCAGGTGACACAGTAACAATTCATGTGAAAAATGACAGCAAGTCATTCCACGCATTTGGAGTTGTAGTAGATCCAGACAATCCATCTGATGTACTATGGAACTCTGCAGTTGGCACACCAGACAATCCATTAAAACCAGGAAAGAGTGGTGATGTTACATTTGTAGCAGGAGCACCAGGAACTTATCACTATATCTGTACAGTTCCGGGACATGCGGCACTTGGAATGGATGCCAAATTCATAGTTGAATAATCGATGTACTACAAGTATCTCGCCCTTGCTTCTCTAATCATTCTATATTCTCTAATGTTCATTGGTGGATATTTGCAAGCAAGCGGTCAAGGACTGACATGTCCCAAGTGGCCTTTATGTCCAAGTGGATTGCTACCATCTGCAGAATTTCTCACTGAATGGATCCACCGATTCATTGCTGCAACAACCGGAGTTCTGATAGTTGCAACAGCAGTAGGAGCATGGAGAGTAAAGGGCTCGCACAAAAAAATAAAGATAACCGGTACACTTGCAGGAATCTTTGCAGTATCTCAAATAGGACTTGGAGCAGTAGTGATTAACACACAACTACATGCTGTTGTAGTTGCAATCCACAATGGTGTTGGGATACTACTATTTGCAATGACTTTGCTTACAGTCTTGTTTGCATTTAGAATTCAACGTGGACCAAAGATAGAAACTAGTGCTTAGGCTTTATCTTTCTTCTTGTTATTAATGCCCATGCAACTATAACAACAAACGCAATTCCGCCTGATGATATGATATACGGAAACAGATTTCCAAATATGTTAAGAACTGTAATGTTGTATGTAAAGGTCAAAGTTTTACCGTTTGGACCTACATCGTATAGGTCGACATCAACTACATGGTTTCCTGTTTCATGAAATGTATAATATGTGGACCACTCACCCTTGTCAAAGCTCTGGACTGGAATTGTACCAACAAGCTGATCGTTATAGTATATTCTTGCACCCATTCTGAAATTGCTTACTTCACTTACCTGCGTATTTAGTGAATTGAATATGTTAGATGCTGACTCGTGATTTAATACTCTAAAGCTTAGCTTGAATGGTTGATTTGCATCTGGTATCTCTGGATCTGTTGCCACCTGGACTTCATAGTTTCCAATTGTCTGATCATCTGAATTCAAGTTGTTGTGTGCACTTGCATAGTTTGGAGCAGGTAGTAAAGAGACACCAAGTATCAGAAAAACCATTATCGCAGTACTTTTCAATATCAGGTATAGGATGGTACTTTCTTTAATATAATGTTACAATCATCCGATCAGTGGAAATTAACAAAAGCTTTAAATCAAGTTTAGAGAAGATTGCCAATGATGACCACTGTCACTAAGACAATTGATATCAAAGAAAAGACCTTGAATGTATTCACATACTTTGCAAGACCTGAACACATCTCCGACCAGTTCGAAGAAAGAGTTGGAATGACTGTAGTTCCAATGGATGTCAAGGCAGGAATGGGAGTAGGAACAACATTTAGAGTAATCGGTGACTTTGATGGCAAGAGATTAGAGTGGGACTGTGAGACAACAGAATTCATTCCAGAAAGAAAGGTAGCAGCCAAGATGATTCAAGGACCATTCAAGAAATGGGAAATTGCAGTAAATTTTGAAGACCTTGGTGAAAAATTAACCCGAGTTACCATGACAGTAGACTATGACATGCCATTTGGCCCATTGGGCGCAATAATGGATAAAGCAAAGTTTGCCAAGGTAGCAGAAAAAGGAATGGAGACTGCTTTGTACAGAGTAAGAGGCCTTCTTGAAGGCAACGGATCAATTCCAGTATACATTACACTTGATGCATACAGAAAACTCTTGGCAGAGAAAGAAAAAATGAACAATGCTCCAGTTTCTACTGTACTGACAAAGATATTAGAGAAATATTCTCAAGTCGAAGCAGTAAACTAAATCACTTTCTTTTTGACTCAGTTTAAATAA
This sequence comes from Candidatus Nitrosotalea sinensis, assembly GCF_900143675.1. NCBI lineage: Archaea > Thermoproteati > Nitrososphaerota > Nitrososphaeria > Nitrosotaleales > Nitrosotaleaceae > Nitrosotalea > Nitrosotalea sinensis. The sequence goes on along the minus strand of NZ_FRFC01000001.1, from coordinate 153,404 downwards.
CGAACATAGCGTGAGCTTTCTTGCGGGGTCTATGGCTCAGCCAGGTAGAGCGAGGGACTCTTATGATCTTTCGGAGATATCCCTATGTCGTGGGTTCAAATCCCACTAGACCCGCCTTTATAGTAAAGACCAAAATTATTGTCCGTGATTGTGTTTACGACTGCTACCCAGCTTTCTATTACCTCCTTGATCATCACCACTATGGTGATGTTTAGTATTGTCATTAACTGTTTCATTGATGTTTTCTGTTGTTGTCTCATTCTGGGTAGAGTTGGTCGAATTGATAGAGCCGAACTGTAGCAGGTACTTACCTGAAGAATCAAATTTTTCAACACGATTGTTTCCCGTATCAACAATGTAGACATTGCCTGAATCGTCAAATCGTATTCCATGTGGATTAATTAGTTGACCATTACCGGTACCGTTTGATCCAATCTGTGAGAGATAGTGTTTTGAGAGATCTAGTTGTACAAGACGCCCATTTCCACTGTCAAGAACATAGATGTAACCTGATTTGCCAACATGTATACTAGTGGGATTGTCAAACTGTCCCTTGCCAGAACCTTTTGTACCAAATTGAGATATGTAATTTCCGGAAGAGTCGAATATCTGAATTCGATTGTTTTCGGAATCAGGAACATAGATGTTACCCACGCTATCCCTAGCTATACCTGTTGGATAGTTAAACTGACCATTACCTGAACCTGTTGAGCCAAACTTTACGACAAAATGATATGCTGAATCAAATTTGACTACCTCATTATTTCCGTCGGTGACATAAAAAAAGCCATCTGATCTACTTTTAATTAGAATTGAATGTGGAGAATTAAGCTGTTCGCTACCAAATTGAGATATGTAATTTCCGGAAGAGTCGAATATCTGAATTCGATTATTTCCTTGATCAACTACGTAGATATTGTCTGCATAATCACATTGAATGCCCCTTGGACCATTAAATTGACTATTGCCAGAGCCATATGAGCCAAATCCAAACAAAAAATTCCCTGAACTATCAAAAACTTGAACTCGATCGTTGCCAGTATCTGTGACATAGATATTTCCCAAACTGTTAATTGCTATGCCAATAGGATCTTTAAGCTGACCATTGGGAAAGATAATATTATTTAAGCTAACAATTGCATTTTCAGTGCTGGTTTGATTTGATTGATTGCTAGATGGGTTGATTATTCCATTATTAATCAAATATTGGATCCCTTTAGTAAAATCATCATCTGATATCTGACCTTTTGACCACCATCCAGCATTGGTTCTTACCCACTGCGGTATCGAATGGGATGTGTTTGTCATTGATTGGGAATTTGGAATGGAGATAATCTTTTGTTGTACCAAATATTGAATGCCTTTTAGAAAATCGTCATCCCCAAGCGAGCCTTCGGACCACCACCTTGCATTATTCTTTATCCATGATGGAATGTTGTATTCTTCAGCGAAGGCTATTAATGAAAAAGTCATTGTTATCATCAAAAAAGATGTGATTACTAGAAAGTACCAGTTCATCAACTACTAGTCAAGAATGTAGGAGATTAACCTGTCGGGATTTTATGATTTTAAGGTTCATTGACGAGACGAAGGAAGAGAATTGGATGTAATTTTTGGAACCTGAAATGAACTTTATGGTTACGAATCACACTAGACCAGCTTTTGTTATTCAAAGAATCATTTTGCTGTACTTTTGGTAGTACTAGCCGTCTAACACTTGTATGATGCACATCATCATGTAACTTTACTGCAAGACTCAGGGACTTGCCTGTTTTATTACCACATGATCTTTTTTATTTATCCAACGTAACGAGAGATACCAAAATGCTACAATTGAACCAAGAAAGATGAGATATCCAGAGTACATATGATACGTCTCTAACGTATCATACCCATAATGATATCCCACTATGCCTAAAAGTGGAACTCTCATCATGGATACAAGATATGTTCCAATCCCTCCTCCAACAAAACATACTGCGAGTTTTCTGATGGATGCACGGCGGCCCTGATCGGCCAACATCAGAATGAATGCCGCAAGAAACAAAATGGTTGTATCTGCACCACTACAGCTATTTACTACATCAAATGATTGAATCATTGAATTGCCTGAAAATATTATCTGCCCTCCTGTGTTTGAGACATTATATCCTAAAAGATTCAACACATACACTGAAAATTTTATTGTCACACCAGTAAGAAAGCTACCATATGATGAATTTACTATATAGTCGTGCAGTCCAGTGTCCCATGCCATCCACGACATGAATACTGCAAGGGCCATGAAAAGCATCATGCCTCTAAACTTTGAATAAAAACTTGTGCCAGAAAATCCTACATGAAATCCTGCCACAAATACTGCAATGCCTATTGGTGGAAGAAAAAGCATCTTACCATTGCCTGTCTGATAGATGAAATACAGACCAAAGGCAAATGACATTAAAACTAACCCAAATACTGTCTTTGAGGATAAACGCGACCTTATACTCTGTAACATATGCTTATTCTGATCTAGTATTTTATTAGATTCTTTTGTTTCCCGGTGGTGATTTTCTAGGCAATGACTTGATATCTTCCAGAATAGAAATGATTCCATCCACGGAACAATCCTCGGTGATATGTATTTGGAACTCTCTTGTATCGTATGTGAGAGCCAATATCTGCAGTGGACCAGTTTGCTTTTTTTGGTCCCTGTAAGAGCCATTTCAAAAGTCTTGGGTCTACAGTCATCTTGATGTACTTTGGTATGGTATTTTCAAATTCTGATGAAATTCTCTTAAACCCAGTACCATCTCGAGATATAATCACCATTTCTGCATCTGATATTGGCAACACAATTACAACATCTGAAGTAAAACCAATATTGTTTCTCTCTTTCTCAAATCTCTCATATGCTTGTGGTATCAACTGGTAGATTTCATCAGCACTTGGCACAGGCGTGTTTTCATAATCAAATTTTACACTTGCGAGTTTTTCTCTGGCATACTTTTCTTTTTCTTTTTCATCAATCCTGATGTATTTCTCTGATGTCTCTCCAGTATCAAGATCAAGATAGCTATCATAGTTTAATAAAATTGGTTTGCTATTCTGTGGACCATTTTGTACAAACCAATCAAAAGCAACCTCAAGCTCAGGCTCTCCACGATATCTGTTTAACTGGTAATTCTTTCCAGCAAGTGTGTATCTTCCTGCAAAAGGAATGTAGAACCTAGGCTCTAATATTTCGATATACTTTCTAGCGGATTCAAGCTTATTTTTTTGTTTAATCTCTGCTTCCATTGTCTTTTCTTTGACATCAAGCTCATAGCAATGTGGATATGATGTTGCACTGGAATACCCCAGCAACAATACATCTACATTCTTGTATTGCTGTTTGATCTGAGTTGCAGTACTTTCTCCTATCTGTAGTGGACAATCATTTACATTGACTATTACCTGGCCATCGTCATTATCCATCACTACAATTGTATCTATCTGGGCTGTCTCAAATTTTGACTGGATTCCAACACAACCCATCAACTTACCGCATATCTCTGGATTGCAATTATCTCCTGCAAGTATGTTGATATGAAAATCACCCTTGAGTCTTGTTCTTAAATTATGCTCAAGTTCAATTACTCTAAAACCCATGCTTTCTATGGTATTTTTTAGAAACTTGATTGGAAAGTTGTGAATCAGCACAGGTATTTTCTTGTCAAGCTTCTCAAGTGTCTTGAGGCTGCAGTGGTCAGGATGTATGTGACTGATATATATGAAATCTATTGACTTGAAATTCTCTGCCTTGAAATAATATGGAGGATACATTCCCCATGACCCGAAATATTCCTCTCCTACAAGCCAAGGATCGCACAACACCTTGACTCCTTTATCCTCAATAATCACTGATGCAGAATAAAGTTGGGTTACTTTCATTTTGTCTTTTACTATATTGATATAATTAATTAGGGTTTAGTCTGATATTTTGTGGCATTCTTCTTTTTCTTCTGATATCAAATAAAAAACAAAACAAATTTTCTACAATAATTAATCGTGTAATCGAAAAAACAATTCATGCAAAATAACCGACAGATCTATAAAGAGGGTTTTGGGAGGTTTGCAAATACATGGAAAAATTTGAACAATGGTGGAAAGGTTTGGTTAAAGAACTTGAAGAAGATATTGAAACAATGGGATCAACTATTATAAAATAAACTAGTGATTACACTGACAGTCAACAAGTTTTGTATCAAATGTACAATCATGTGGACCCTCTGATCTCCCGTATGTTGGAATTTTTTTCATACAATCTTCATGTCGCCCCTTTCTGCAAAACCAGCAGATGGGATTGGCAGTCTCATTGCACTCCATGCCATTCTAAAAGACTGTGACATCCCCTGGTGCAGGAGTGCGACTGGATTCCTTGTGAAACTCGACAAATTCCTTGTGAGACTCTTCCTGGTGCTTTCTTAGTGCCTCTAGATTCTCAAAGACATTGCTACAAAGATAACATTTTGGCTTGTGTTGGTCTACCATTGAAAGTACCATTTTCAATAACTTGTTACCTGTCTGACATACTTGAATCTTTCATGCTACTGGAGTAAACCAATCCAAGTATCGCTCATCTTTTCCTCTTGATACCTCAAAGAATGTATCCTGGAGCTTGCGCGTGATCTCTCCTGGTTTGCCGTTTCCAACTGGTACATTATCAATCTCAGTCACAGATTTTACCTCTGCTGCAGTACCTGTCATAAAGACCTCGTCTGCAACATAGAGGTCTTCTCTGTCAATGTCTCGCTCAATTACCTCCAATCCTTCTGATCGTGCAATTTTTATCACACTGTCTCTTGTTATCCCGTCCAGTATTCCTGCATTTAGTGGAGGAGTTGATATCTTGCCGTTATTTACAATAAAAATATTTTCTGCACTTCCCTCTGATACTTTTCCGTGATAGTTTAACATGATTGCCTCATCATATCCATCTCTTAATGCCTCTACTCTTGCAAGAGCGGCATTTGCATAATTTGATGCAGCCTTTGCTTGCATTGGCTGAGATCTTGAATCAATTCTCAACCAACTTGAAACCTTGCATCTTGCTCCACGTGTCTTGCCAGCACTTGATTCTCCTGCGTTCCATTCCCAGCATGCTATTGCAACTTCAACTTTGTTTGGTGTAGGTGTCAGTCCCATAACGCCATGACCATAATATGCAAGCGGTCTGATGTAGCATTCTTTGAGCTTGCTTGCCTTTACAGTATTGATTATTCCTTGTGATATCTCATTTTTGTTGTAAGGCATCTTCATTGAATACATCCTGGCAGACTTGAAGAGTCTCTCTACATGTTCTGGTAATCGAAATATCATTGGGCCTTTTGGAGTATTGTAACATCTAATTCCTTCAAATATTGCAGTTGAATAATGTAACGCATGTGTTAGTACATGTACCTTGGCATTGTTGTATGGTACAAGTTTGCCATTCATCCATATCTTACTCTGTGTTTTCATATCAATTGGCACAAGGTCTGGTAATTTAAAGAATTGATCAACATTCTAAATTGTCATACCTGAAAATAGCCTGTCTTTAAATTATACAAAACCAAATAGTATGTCATGCCTCTATCTGTATTGTCATTTGTCTCAATTGCCTTGTTTGTAATTGGCATTGCAGGAAATGGTTTTGAGATGAGAAAGATTCGTATCTCCTCAGGCAGTGCTGAACCAAAAAATGTCTTTTTAGACAAGCGAAATTTCAAGTGGTATGCATTAATTGGAATTGCCCTTGTACTATGGGCAGTCAATGGTTCCTATAAGTGATCTATATAGATCAGCTCTAAATATTTCCTGATCGTACTGTATATCAGCGCGTGTTTTGGGTAACGCCGGGCTGATTCTAGATAAAGAGGCCCAAGAACAAACCCACTTTGACATCCTACAGGTATGGACTTGTAGGGGTCAAATGTTTATACTATTGATATTTTCAAAAGATAGAAATCCAAGTAGGTTATCTGAAAATATGTCATGGTTGCAAGAAAAACCGGAAAACACAAGCGAAAAGCAGACCAGCGTGCTGCTCGAAGAAAAAGGAAAAAGTAAATCACAATTCTAAAACTTACTATTTGCCTAGACGAACTTTATTTTTGATCTTTCAGCATGTACTGCTCGTATTGCCTTTTCGATGTTATCTCCACTATCTTCTGTTACAATAATTATCCTTGATGTCTCTTCTTGTGCATCCATATTTAGTATGTTCAGTCCGGCTTCTCCTATTCTGGAGCTTGCCTTTGACGCAACCTGCTGGACTCGCCACATCTCATCTCCTATCAAAGTGATTACACCCCTGTTGTATGTAATTGATGCAAGAGAGTCAAACCCTAGTATGTATCGCTCATTTCGCTTGACATAATCACCATCTAAAAATAATATCCTTGTAAATTCAATGTCATCTCTTGTAAATGGAGAAAGTACTACAAACTCACTGTATCTTCTGTCCTTGTCAAGTGAATTAAAGAGACGTTCAGCAGATTCTTTTTCAATTCTTACTATGGCACAATTCTTCTTTCCTGTTACTATCTTGAGTGGGTGACCGTTTTTCTGACCTGGACTGCGTTCTATCTTTGTAATCTTTTCAGGCTTTCCCATGTCTGTAATTATTATTGGCATATCAACGCCGTTCTCAACAATTTCTTTTATTGCAATTGGATCAAGAATCTTCATACCAAACATTCCTGCAATTCTTGCCTCGTTGTATGACAGGCTGGTAATGCTCTCCAGCTCTTCTTTTACAACTCTAGGATCTGCAGACAAGACGGCACTGTCCTTTTCAAAATCAATTCTGGTATCGTATTTTTTACTAAACAAAATGCCAAGATCTGCAGCAGTCCTGTCAGAACCTCCTCTCTCATATGTAGTTTCAAGCCCATCCACCGTCTTGCCGATAAATCCACCTATTGACAGGACATCATTTTGTTCAAGTAGTTTCTCAGTATCGCCCAATCTTTCTGCGGATTCTCTGGCAAGAAAGTTTGCAGATTCCAAGTTGTTATCCGTGATTATAGGCCATGTGTCAAATGGTATGACATTTGATTTTATTTCAGAGCTCTGTATTACATAGTTCATCACATGTGACATTAGTATCTCTCCAGAATATGCAAGAAGTCTTGCCCTGTTTTCATTTGCAAACTCTCTTTTCTGTATTATCTCAGACAGGACTGATTCCACCTTGTCCAAGAAGGAATTGATGGTAGCATTACATTTGTCCTGTAGTTTCTTGTCGACCATCTCAACTATTTTTTGATATGGCTTTTTTACTGCCATTATGTCTGTCCTTTCTCCTTTTTCCGCATTTCGTCCAATCTCCAGCGCAATGTCTGTAAGTGATCTTTGTTTACCGTTATACACAGTAAGTGGAGCAGAAAAGACTGCAATTACCTTCGAGTCTTTTTTTAATTCATTTATTCTCTTGATTATGGTGGGTATCAGTACACCGTCAACCCCCACTGCACTGCCACCAAATTTTGAAACAACTAGTTTTGTCAAAACTTTGTTAACTGATGCCAAGTCCTTCTATAAAGTATTTGATGAACATAAAGCAGATATTCTTACAATCATGCCATGACTAATTTTCTTATCATTTCTGCTGCCTTTTTTGCACCATCAAAGGGTTTAGGCTCTCTTTTTTGGTTTATCTTTTCTAGAATTATTCTATCAAGATGTAATATATCATCATAGGTGTACCCAAGTTCTCTTGCATTGTCTTCTTGCTCAAAGTGTCCCTTTATTGGAATGAATATCCCGGGAGTTCCATAATGCCTTGCTTCATCAATTGTGGACTTGCCTGCAAGAGATACCACTAGATCTGCAGCAAATATTACTTCGTGCAAGTTGTTGACAAACCCAAGATTTCTAATTCCTGGATTATTGATGTCAAGAGATGGTCCTGATACTATGACAAGATCTGTCTCTGACTTTATCTTGGAATGTGCTTCTATTGCTTTTTCTATCAAGAATTTTCCAGAATCAGTTCCTCCAATGCTTACAACAATTGTTTTTCTTGTAAATCCAAGTTTTTCTCGTATCTGTTCTCGTGACTGGGTTGTATCCCGTACAATGGGTCCAACACGCACCATGTTGTCTTGATTATCTCCAGCCTCTGGCAATATGACAAGATCACACTTTTGGATTATTTTCTTCATTGATTTGTTCATCTTTTTCTCAATCAAAGAGCCAATCCCGCTTGCAAAGCTTGTTTCAAGTATGTCTGTCACTAAAATTGTCTTTAATCCCTCTTCTTGTGCAACAACAAGTGATGCAAAATCTTCATCACTTGCAACAACTCTTGGGCTGTACTTTCCAAGTACCTCTGATGATATTGCCTTACACTGTTTGTAATATGAATAATATCCAAACAGCCACCGTAATGGCTTTTCCATCTTTCCGTTTTTCACCATGAAAGGCGGTGGTCTGTACAAGTCCTCCACATCAAATCCATTTTGTGAGATAATTCTTGGAGCAGCACCACCGCTTACAAATCTCTTTGAGATATCTGTAAGATTTCCAGCAATTGCAATGTCTCTTGTTGCATGTCCAAGTCCTATCGGGCTTGTGAAAAACACCAAGTCAAGCATGTATTTGGTATTTTTCTGAGCACCTTTTATCTCTAGGTGATTTCTCAAAGTTTAAATTCATTTTTCATTGGAGCTTGCTTGGGTTCATAGTCCAGGTCGGTTATGACGTCGCCCTTACACGGCGAAGATCCAGGGTTCAAATCCCTGTGGACCCACTTAAAATCCTCTAAAGCCAACCGGTCTGCACAACTCAGGATGTGATTTTAGATATGATATCTTCTCCATCATCGCCTGTTTGTCCTGTGGAAATGTTCCACCTATAGGATACGCATTTGACCCATGGTTTGCACGAAATACTACCTCGGCACTAGGTTCTATCTTAGATACTAGTAATTCGAGCTCTGAAAGTGCCTCAGAGTCATCAATTGGAAGAAACGGCTCCTTGAACTTGGTCAAAAACTCATCACGAATACCGTCCTCCAAATGTAGGGTTAGCGCACCAACATAGTTTGGCGCAGCTGCACTCAAGACTTTTGCAGTATCTTCAATGTGCTGTCTAGAGTATGTCTTTCCTCCAAGGCCCAAAATTATCATACATGATATGGTATATCCTGCATCTTTTGCTTTTTGACATGATTTTATTATTGTCTGACCTGTAGCACCTTTTGTAACTTTTTTCAGTATGATATCAGATCCACTTTCTATGCCAATGTAAAACATGGTCAATCCAGCAGTGTATATTTTCTGTAATTCCTCTGGGGATTTTTTCAAGATATTTTGCGGCATGGCATAACACGAGATGCGCTCAAGATTTGGAAATCTAGGTCGTATGTAATCTAGAATTTGTATCATGGTGTCAGTTGGCAGATTTAATGCATCACCATCTGCAAGAAATATTCTGGTGGTACCAGGCATATGTCTTGCAGCAAGATCTATCTCTGATTTTATCTCCTCTAATGGCCTTTCTGAATATTCTTTTGAACGATACATGTTACAGTATGAACATTTGTTAAAGGAACATCCTAGTGTTACCTGGAATATGAGAGACCTTGCCTCAGACGGGGGCCGGTACAGGGGATAATCATAATCAAACATTTGCATCTTCTTGCTCCTTGTCTACTTATCAGTTATTCGGTTATCCTGAAAAATAATTTTTTCATCATGGTTTTATGATACCTCATATCCAACAACAGTCTATTAATTAACCGAGTATACAAAAAAGACAGATGCCCACAGATCCTCATGCAAAACGTCTGCTGTGGTTTGTATTTGTGGGATCAAAAGGGGGGCTAAACAGAATTCGCCTTGTATCATGTATACGCAACAAACCCCTTAATGCAAACCAACTTGCCAAAGAGATGAATCTTGATTACAAGGCAATCCAGCACCACGTCAAAGTTTTAGAGAAAAACAATCTGATAACTCGAGTAGGAGACAAGTATGGAGCTGCCTTTTTTGTTTCCACCTTTCTTGAAGTAAACATGTCTGTCTTTGATGAAATTGTAAGCAAATTGGAAAAAAGTACATAAACAAAGCAGACTCTAGCTCTTTCAAATGGAACCCACAATGACTGCCAGTACAATAGTGTCAGGTGCAAACATGGTTGCACTTGGAGTTCTCATTGGAGTCTTTGTCAAGATGTATTCAAAGACCAAGGCACAATTGCCTCTTGGAATGATATTTTTTGCAGGTCTTTTATTTTTACACAACATGATTGGAGTCTATGCATACTTTACTATGATGGAACTTTATGCAACAGCCTTGTTGCCATATATGCTGGCAGTACATGTTGCAGAGCTTGCGGGAATACTTGTGTTATTGCGAATCACTCTGCAATAGACTTGATTTATTTGTAAGATGAGAAAACTCATCTTATGCAACAAAAATACAAAGAATATCTCAAGCTAAACAAGAATATACTTTTAGGATTTCTTGCATCAATTGTTGTCTCCGCATTTGTTGCACAAGAATTTGCAAACCAACAAAGCTACGTCAATGCAACAATAACTTTGGGTGTTGATTATGTTGTATATTTTTCCACCTTTGGCATATTGTTTTATTTTGACAACAAGAAAAAATATCTCCTTGATACAGGCAAGCTTGACAAGGTAGGTCTTAGAAGAGACCTTGTAAAAATAATCTCTTCTCTTGGAATAGGTGAGGTTGTCTATACAATTTGCAGGTGGTCTTTACAGTATTATTTACTAACAAATTCCTACCAAGCCTATGTTGCATCTCTTACATCTCAATCAATTTCCACAGTAATCTACATGGCAACTGTAAACTTGAGTGTAAAACTAATGAGGCTGTACAAAGATGGCCATTAGCATATACGTAGACGGCTCAGGAGGACCAAATTCTGGATTTGGTTTTTTCGTAAAAGAGACAGGCAAGTCATATTACAAAAAAGAGCCCAACATAACAAACAACCAGGCAGAATACATGGCAGTAGTGTCTGCACTAGAGCAATTCCTGGGTACCACAGACGAGATTGTCATATACAGTGATTCTAAAAATACAGCAATGCAGCTAAACCACGAGTATGCAATAAACAATGACCAACTTCGAATCCTGGCACAAAAAGCATGGGACTTGATCTCCAAGTTTTCAAATCTAAAGATAATATGGATCCCAAGAAACCAAAACCTAGCTGGCAAAATGATGGGCAGCTAATTCTCTGTGATAAGCTTATTATACAAATAAACTTGAAGCGATCTCGTTCAAATGAGCGAATCAATTTTTCTCTCACCAAAATCTATTGCTATAATCGGAGCCTCTGACAAGGAAGGAAGTGTAGGTAGAGCAATTACGTCTAACATACTAAAAGGATACACTGGAACGATACTTCCAATCAGCCCAACAAGGGATACAGTATTTGATAAAAAGGCATACAAGAGTGTCCTTGATGTTCCAGAACCAATTGATCTTGCAGTTATAGTTACAAAAAATGATGTCGTCCCATCTGTACTTGAAGAGTGCGGAAAAAAAGGAATCAAGGGAGCAATTGTAATCACTGCTGGATTTAAGGAAGTAAACGAGGAAGGTGCCAAGCTTGAAAAAAGACTTGCAGAGATTGCCAAACAGTATAACATCAGAATCATTGGTCCAAACTGTCTTGGTGTGATGAATCTTGCACCACAGACAATGATGAATTCTACCTTTCTCAAGGTAACCCCCAAGTCAGGAGGAATCGCACTTGTATCTCAGAGTGGCGCAATCTGTGCAGCACTTGTAGAAGACGCAAGTGCCCAAGGCATTGGATTTTCATCTGTAATAAGCATGGGCAATAAAGTTGACCTCAACGAGGTTGATATTTTAAAGATGCTTGCAGAACATGAGCAGACCAAAGTAATTGTCATGTACCTTGAAGACATGACAAATGGACGAGAATTCTTGAAGATATGCAAACAAATCACTAGATTGAACAAACTCAAAAAACCAGTTCTTGTACTAAAATCAGGCCGAAGTCCGGAAGGTGCCAAGGCAGCCATGTCACACACTGGTGCACTAATGGGCTCTGATGAAATCTATGATGCGCTGCTTACCCAATCTGGCGCAATCAGAGTTGACACCATGGAAGAGCTCTTCGATTACGCAGTTGCTTTTTCAAAACAACCATTGCCACTAAAAGGCGACCTAGTCATAGTATCAAACGCAGGAGGTCCTGCAATCATTTCAACTGACGCATGTTCTAGAATGGGAATCAAGATGGCAAACATTGAAGATATCAGACCTCAGATAAATGCAGTAATTCCTCCCTGGGGAACATCCAGAAATCCAGTTGATATTGTAGGGGATGCTGATTTTAACAGATTTGATCATGTATTGAATTTGGTTCTTGCACATCAAAATGTAGGCTCTGTAATTGCAATGTGTACACCTTCTGCAACTCTAGATTACAACAAGCTTGCCGAAGTAATTGTTGCAGCATCAAAGAAATACAACAAGACAATTCTTGCAAGCCTCATGGGCCTTGATGAGGGAATACGCAACCGAGAAATTCTTGCAGAGGGAGGAATCCCATACTATACTTATGCAGAAAAAGCAATTCGTGCACTCAAAGCAATGTTACGATTCTCCCAGTGGTCACAAGCACAAGAAGGAACTACACAACAATTCAAAGTAAACAAGAAAAAAGTAGAACAGATATTTGCCAAGGTAAAATCCGAAGGAAGAAAGAACCTGCTTGAAGAAGAAGGACAAGAGGTCTTGAAAGCATATGGCTTTCCGGTACCAAAAAGCATTCTTGCTACAAAAGAAAAAGAGTCTACGGTTGCAGCCAAAAAAATTGGTTATCCAGTTGTAATGAAGATTGCATCCCCGCAAATAATTCACAAATCTGATGCAGGCGGAGTAAAGGTGGGTCTAAAGACACCTCAAGAAGTAAAGAGGGCATTCAAAGAGATAATTAAAAACGCCAAGAAATACGACAAAAAGGCGGTAATCAAAGGAGTCCTGGTACAGGAGATGGTCAAGGGCGGAAAAGAGACAATTGTCGGCTCTAAGCAAGAGCCAGGATTTGGTTCTGTAGTGATGTTTGGCATGGGAGGAATCTATGTTGAAGTACTCAAGGATGTAACATTTAGAGTTGCACCAGTAACGGATGCCGAGGCAGACGAGATGATATCTTCTATCAAGACAAGCAAGCTATTGCAAGGTGTAAGAGGAGAAAAACCATCTGATGTCAAAAAACTATCTGACTGTATCCAAAGAATCTCTCAGCTTGTCACTGATTTCAAAGAGATAAAAGAGCTTGACATGAATCCAGTCCTAGTCTTTGAAAAAGGCAAGGGCTGCAAGGTAGTAGATGTCAGAATCGGTCTTGAATAAAAGAGCCGATCTTTGTTATAATATTTATATTACTTGCAAAGCGATTAGCAGATATGCCAATTAGAACAGCTGAGGAATACATCCAAAGCCTGAGGGGCCGCAACATGAAGGTCTATCTTTTTGGCGAGCTTGTAAAAGAGCCTGTAGACCATCCAATGATAAAACCTTCAATAAATGCAGTAGCAGAAACCTATGCTCTTGCAGAAAGAGACGGAGAGATGGCAACTGCAAAATCATCAATTACCGGATTACAGGTAAACAGATTCTTGCACATTGCAGAAAGTGCAGATGATCTTGTAAATCAAAATAAAATGCAAAGAAAGCTAGGCCAGCTTACAGGAACATGTTTCCAGAGGTGTGTTGGCATGGACGCACTAAATTCATTATATTCTGTTACTTTTGAGATTGACGAAAAATACAAGACAAATTATCACAAGCGCCTGACTGACTTTATCAAAATGATACAGCAGGAGAACTATGTAATTGGTGGCGCAATGACAGACCCCAAGGGAGACAGAAGCAAGGCACCACACCAGCAAGAAGATCCAGATGTATTCCTGCATGTTGTAGAAAAAAATGACAAGGGAATTTTTGTAACAGGTGCCAAGGCACACCAAACAGGGTGCATCAATTCACACTGGATTATAGTAATGCCTACGATGCGACTTCTTGAAGGTGACAAGGATTATGCAGTAGTTGGCGCAATGCCTGCAGACGCTCCAGGAATCACATACATCTACGGACGCCAGTCCTGTGATACTCGAAGCATGGAAGAAGATGACATTGATGCAGGAAACGCCAAGTTTGCAGGACAAGAGGCACTCATAGTATTTGACCGAGTTTTTATTCCGTGGGACAAGGTATTCATGTTTGGCGAGTATGAATTTGCAGCAATGCTTGTAGAGCGATTCACCTGTTATCACAGAAGAAGCTATGTATGCAAGACAGGCCTTGGTGATGTTTTAATCGGTGCAGCTGCTTCAATTGCAGACTATAATGGAGTCCCAGACGTATCTCATGTCCGAGACAAACTTGTAGAGATGACTCACCTAAATGAAACAATATACGCAACAGGAATTGCATCATCCTCACAAGCTCATCGCACCAAGTCAGGTGTCTGGTTAAATGATGACATGCTTGCAAATGTAACAAAACACAACGTTACAAGATTCCCATATGAGATTGGCAGACTAGCACAAGACATTGCAGGAGGATTGGTTGTCACACTTCCATCTGCAAAGGATCTTAACAATCCAACCACAGGCCCAATACTCAAAAAATACCTGCGAGGCCGCAAGGGTGTTGATGTTGAAAATAGAGTAAGAATATTGAGATTAATTGAAAACATGACTTTGGGCAGAAATGCAGTTGGATATCTAACAGAATCTATGCATGGTGCAGGCTCCCCCCAGGCTCAAAGAATTCAGATTGCACGACAAATGCAACTTGGCTACAAGAAAAAACTTGCCAAGAATCTTGCAAATGTAAAAGAAAATCCAGAAAACGACCAAGAGCAATCTGACTATTTCCAGCGAGTCTTTAAAATGAAATAAAATTATCTCAAATCTGCTTTATCATCTGAAGACTTGTCTTCTGGTTCTATACCTGTATAGGAATTGTCTCCTGTAAGACTTTTGCTGTCTGGATTCTCTGTAGAGTCTTTTTTCTCTGAGAGAATATCTGTACCGGATTTTGGTTTTCCAAACTGCTTTACAAGCATTATTCCAATGATTACAGCAATTATGATGTAGTTAATTGGAGGAGTAAGTATTCTTGTCACATAGCCTATCTGGGGAACCACATAAACTACTTTGCCAATATAGTCGCCTTTTGTGATTGGAAAGTCAGTTCCAGGTATAGAACCAGGATTTGCATCTCCCTTTGTTCGTATTACCAAGGGGTCCTTGTTTAGTATCTCCGCTACCCTATGCACTATGACCTTGTCATGCCCATCTGGCCTGTTAAATACAATGATATCTCCGACTTTAAGCTGGTCAAAACTGACATGCCCTTGTACAACTATGACATCAAATATGTTCAAGTTTGGTATCATGCTTCCGCTTGATACCACGTAAAACGGATTTTCAGTTCCAAATGCAACTCTTAATCCAATCCAAATTATTGCAATACCTATTACTACTATTATGATGTCCTTTACAATACCTGATTTGAGAGAAAGTTTACTCAATTGCTACTTGCTTTCTAAATTAGTAAGATAAATCTTGCTTAACAATGATTTGTCTTACTTGAGCTTGTTTCCACAGCTCTCACAAAACTTTGATCCTTGGCTGTTTGTGTATCCACACTTGACACATTTGGAACTGCTGCTCTCAAGTGTACTTCCAAGTAATACAATCTCGCCAATTTTTCTTATCTCATCCCACTTGACTGTAGTTTCAGTTCCATCATTTTTTGTCACAACTAGGACTATACTTGATTGATCAGGCTGAATGCCCATCTCTTTTACAATGCCAACCTTTCTTGCTTCAGTATCATAAACACCAAGGCCTGCAATAGAGCTAAATGTCTTTACACTGCCTGGCTTTGCAGTCTCTACTTGTGGTGTAACACTTGGAACACTTGTAGTAGAAACACTGGCAGAAATACTTGGAGTATCAACAACAGGTATTGCAGCTCCAACTGATGCGGCTTCATCTGGTTTACTAAAGTTTCTATACTCTGCAAGAATCGAGCCACATGTGGTACAGATGTACTGCCCTTTTTCAAGCAAAACTAGATTTTCTGCAACCATCTCGTTTGGACTTTCATATTCTATCTTTGGACTTCCTTCGTATTCTTTTTCACATGTGTTGCAATAATACTTGGAAATCTTCTCAGAATCTAATCTTCCAACTGGAGCCAAAAACAAGTCTGGTCCTCCAAGATTTCCCTTTCTCTGTTGATCATCATTTACTGTGGCCATTACAAAGCCTCCAGATCCTCTTAATTTTTTTAATCTCAATTCGCTGCTCATGTCTTGACTATCTACCTCTTGGATAATTATGTATATCATTTTGATGGGTCAAATCTATACCACGTATCAGAGCAAGAGATTATACAATTTCCAAAATTCATCTAATTTTTTTCAATATTTTGGAAAGAGTTATTAGAGCCAGAAGGGTATGTTAAACAAAAATTGACGGAAATAGGTGTTGAACTTTTCTCTGTCGTTTCAATAAAAAGATGATGAATAAATTTGACCACGTTTGAAGAACTAGGACTAAAAGGTACCATACTTACTGCTCTAAATGAAATTGGTTTTCGTGAACCATTCCCAATACAAGCAGGCGCAATTCCAGTGCTCCTGTCAGGACAGGATGTCATAGGACAAGCACACACAGGAACAGGAAAGACTGCAGCATTCTCATTACCAATAATACAAAATGTAACTCCAAGGGGAGGAGTACAAGCATTAATCATTGCACCAACAAGAGAGCTTGCAGTACAAATCTCTGATGAGATAACAAAATTCTCAAGACATTCTGGAATCAGAAATGTAACAATCTATGGAGGCCAGAGCATGAATGTACAACTGCAAGAGCTATCAAGAGGTGTAGAAATTGTTGTTGCCACCCCAGGACGTCTAATTGATCACATCAAACGCGGTTCCATTAAACTACAAAAAGTCAAGTGGGTCGTACTTGACGAGGCAGATACCATGCTTGACATGGGATTCATTGAAGATATCAAATTTGTACTGGACCTTGTGCCAGAAGATCACATTAACGCATTATTCTCTGCTACCATGCCTGCAGCAATTCTAATGCTTGCAGAAAAGTACATGAAAAACCCACAAAAAATATTCATTGATTCTGATGACCTCAGTGGAGAGGGAATCGAACAAGCATTTCTTGTAATCAAAGACAGGGAAAAGACTGATTATTTGTTCAAATTCATAAAAGAAAACGGTGCAGGACAGACAATTGTATTTTGTTCCACCAAGGACAGAACAAGGCGAGTTGCACACGAGCTTGAGCATGCCAGATTCAATACAGTATCAATCCAAGGAGACATGTCACAGTTTAGACGAGACAAGGCAATGTATCTATTCAAAAAAGGCAAGGCAGACATCCTAGTTGCCACAGATGTAGCAGCTAGAGGAATTGATGTACCAAAAGTTGCACTAGTGATAAACTATGATGTTCCAAACCAGGACATGGTCTATTTCCACAGAATCGGAAGAACTGCTCGTGCAGGAGAAAAGGGCAGAGCAATCACACTTGTATCATATTCATCAATAGGTGATTTCAAAGCAATATCAAACCAAACAAAGGTCCAGATGAAGGACCTCAACAAGGAACTTGGAATCGAGGTCAATATCCCAGATCCACTAAAAAGAGAAGTGCATGCAAGAAGAAGCTTTGGCAGACCAGGTGGAGGATATCGATCTGGTGGTGGATACGGCAGATCTGGAGGAGGTTATGGAAGAGGCGGAGACAGACGAGACAGACGAAGATCTGGCGATAGGAACTATTACGGATTACGAAGTCGCTGGTAAAAATAACCGTTCAATATATTTAGGGATTCGAGATTTTATATCTCATGGATAAAGCAAAACCTGTAAATTCAAATAACTGGGAAAAAGAAGTTATTGCTTCTCCGATTCCTGTGTTTGTAGATTTCTGGGCTGAATGGTGTGGTCCATGCAGGATGGTAAGTCCTGTAATAGAAGAGCTTGCCAATGAATATGCAGGAAAGATCAACTTTGTTAAGGTTAACGTTGACGAAAGCAACGATCTTGCATCAAAGTACAATGTCTTTAGCATACCAACACTTGCATTGTTCAACAAGGGCCAGGTTGTAGCACAACAAATAGGTGCAGCCTCAAAAGGTTCCTACAAGAACATGATAGACAATGCTCTTTCAAAAATCTAATCCTTTCTCTTTTTTCAATCTAAAATAATTAATATCGGTCAAGAAAAGACTTCATATGTCTTTTGGAGATATTGATACTCTAAACCTTCTATTTGACAAACTGCAAAATTTGCTAAATGATACACAAGGATACTATGAATCGTTCCTTGATGCCAATACCATGTACAAGCAAGGAAAGCTCTCCGACAAGGAGTTTTTTGAAAAACTAGGCGACTATGTTGTCTCATACTCATCACTAGAGTTTCTCTCAGTAAAGGTAATCTTTGAGCTCAAAAAATCACTAGATAAAATATCAAGCGGTCGTGCATCAGGTTCTACAGTACCAAGTCCAATGCCGCCTGGCATGGGACCTCAAGCCTCTCAAGTATCAGTCTCTACATTGCCTGGTCCCGGACAACCACCATCTATAATATCTGCAGCTGCAGCATTCTCAACACCGGGTGAGCTTCCACGACCTGACCCTGCATTGATGCCAAAAAGCTCAAGCGGTCCAGTATGCAGTTCCTGCAATTCTTCTGTAAAACCTAACGCCAAATTCTGTCCCAAGTGTGGAAACAAGATCTAATCTTGGTTTGCGCCACATTCAGTACAAAACTTGGCAGATACTGATATCTTTGAACCACATTCGGTACAAAACTTGGTACTTGACTCTGCAGTACTGATTCCTCCATAAAGCCCACCAATTGTCTTCATTGCACCAGTGGGTACAAAGGTGTCATCATCCACAAGCGGGGTAGGAGCAAAATCTCTTTCTTCTACAAAGTTCATTATTCTTGGCATCTGCTGGCCAGGATTTTTTGGATCAGGAACCATGTCTCCCAGCCAAAATGCAAATCTTGTCAGTGTAAGCTCTGGTGTGGAAAAAGTCAATGTATGACTAGACATGTAATCATCTGCCGCAGTTTTACCATTGAATACCTTCATCAAACTTGCTAATCAGACTGGCTGTATATTGTTTTTTGTTTAAATTTCAGGCAAGTATCCATTTTTGAAGAAATGGATGGAAAATATGCTCTAGTATTAGCACCTATTGGATAACAAACCATTTGTTATCGAAATAGATAAAAAGACAAGAACTAGGAAAGATGCGTTGATAAAAAACCTAGATATTTCAGCAAGAAAATTCTTTGTTGCATTACTTGTTCTAGTTCTTACCGCATCTCTTTTTCCACTGGATACTACCGCATTTGCTTCTTTTTCTAGCGGCCAACTTGCATCACATGTCTTAGGCCAATCATCCTTTACTACAAATGTAAATATTGTAACTGCACATGGTCAACAACTTCCAAACAATCTTGCATTTGACTCATCAGGTAACCTCTGGGTTACAGACACTAGTAACAACAGAATTCTAAAATATCCATCATCAAGTCTCAGTACAAACGGAGCATCAGCCACAGTAGAGCTTGGTCAACCAAGTGGTACTGCATTTACAAGCGGTACTGCAAATAACGGCGGAATATCTGCTAGCTCACTTGATTCTCCACAAGGCATTGCATTTAGCTCAGGTAACCTCTGGGTTGCAGATAATACTAACAACAGAGTCCTCATGTATCCATCATCAAGTCTCAGTACAAACGGAGCATCAGCCACAGTAGAGCTTGGTCAACCAAGCGGTACTGCATTTACCAGTAATACTTCAAACAACGGTGGTGTCTTTGTAAACTCGCTCTATGCTCCAAATGGTCTTGCATTTGACTCATCAGGTAACCTCTGGGTTGCAGATGCTGGTAACAACAGAATTCTAAAATATCCATCATCAAGTCTCAGTACAAACGGAGCATCAGCCACAGTAGAGCTTGGTCAACCAAGTGGTACTGCATTTACAAGCGGTACTGCAAATAACGGCGGAATATCCGCAAGTTCACTTGATTCTCCATCATGCCTCGCATTTGACTCATCAGGTAACCTCTGGGTTGCAGATGCTGATAACAACAGAATTCTAAAATATCCATCATCAAGTCTCAGTACAAACGGAGCATCAGCCACAGTAGAGCTTGGTCAACCAAGTGGTACTGCATTTACTAGTAACACTGGCAACAACGGAGGACTGTCTGCTAGCACGCTTTCTTTTCCTAACTGCCTCGCATTTGACTCATCAGGTAACCTCTGGGTTACAGATACTGCCAACCGCCGAGTCCTCATGTATCCATCATCAAGTCTCAGTACAAACGGAGCATCAGCCACAGTAGAGCTTGGTCAACCAAGTGGTACTGCATTTACCAGTAATACTGCAAATAACGGAGGACTGTCTGCTAGCTCACTTAGTTATCCAGAAGGTATAGCATTTAGCTCAGGTAACCTCTGGGTTGCAGATGGTGGTAACAACAGAGTCCTCATGTATCCATCATCAAGTCTCAGTACAAACGGAGCATCAGCCACAGTAGAGCTTGGTCAACCAAGTGGTACTGCATTTACAAGCGGTACTGCAAATAACGGCGGAATATCTGCTAGCTCACTTGATTTCCCACAAGGCATTGTATTTGATTCTTCAAGTAATATCTGGGTTGCAGATGGTGGTAACCATAGGGTAGTAGAATATTTGGCTCCATTTGTAAACGGGGAAAGCGCATCTCTTGTACTTGGCCAATCTGATTTTACCACCCATACAGCTTCTGTCTCACAAAGTGGACTGCACCTAGTAGTGCCTTCTTTTGTTGGTCTTGCATTTGACTCATCAGGTAACTTCTGGATTGCAGATGAAGGTAACAGCAGAGTACTACAGTATTTACTATCAATATCTCCTACAGTACCAGAATTTCCAGCAGGAGGTATGATGCTTCTCTTGGGAGTGTCTGCTATAGGATATCTCGCAGTGCGATATAGAATCATCAGACCATCTAATCTCAGAATAAAGATCTAAGTTACTAGATCAAAAATTACCGACAAAATCTAAACATCTTTTTTCAAAATATAATGTATGGACCGGGGGGGATTTGAACCCCCGACATCCGCGTTGCGAACGCGGCGTCACTACCACTAGACCACCGGCCCTTTTCTTATCAAGAAAACCATCTTCTTTTATTCATTTAGTCAAGACATAATACCGGGTTTTCAACAAAATCTGCAGATGACTGTAGATGCAGTAATCACAGGATCACATGTTGTTCTCCAAAATACCGTAATAGACAGAAACATTGTAATCAATGACGGAAAAATCACTGATATCACAAATGACCTTCCTGCATCTGATCTGAAAATAAAAGGAGACGGCCTTGTCTGCCTCCCAGGAGTCATTGACCCACACATACACTATGGAGTCTACTCCCCAATTGAGCAGGCTGCTCTTACAGAATCAAAAGTTGCTGCAATAGGTGGAGTAACAACAATGATGCGAATGCTCCGTATGGGCGGCTCGTACCGGAGAAATCTTCAAGCTCATCTAGAGGAGAGCTCAAAGGCACACTATGTAGATTATACAATTCATGCATCCATACTTGAAAAACCACAGATAGACGAGATGGAATTTTGTAAAACCAAAGGAATCTCTTCTTTTAAGATATACATGAATCTAGGAGAAGAAATTGGTCATGTCTACATGGACATGCAGCCAGGCGACAAGTCCCTACGAGAAGCTCATGTAGAGATGACACTAGACATGATAACAAAAATAATCCAGACTGCAGCATCATTAAATTGTTCGGTCCTTGTTCATGCCGAAGACTATCACATGTGCTCCTGCGGGATACATACTGCCAAAGAAAAAAACATGGACGGACTTGCCGCATGGTCCCAGAGCAGGCCTGCAGATTCTGAAGTAAAATCAATCAAGACAGTGTCAGAGCTTGCAAGAAAGTTTGGCTGCACTCTATATTTTGTCCATATAGGATCAAAAGCAGCAATTGATGCAATCGCAGAAGAGAAAAGAAATGGCACCAAAATATACGTCGAGACATGTCCTCATTATCTTACATTATCATACGAATCCCAAAAAGGGTACCTTGCCAAAGTAATGCCACCCATACGCTCTACAAAGGATGTAGAATCTGTCTGGAATGAGATACAAAACAACAGAATAGACACCATAGGAACTGATCACGTTGCAAACAGATTGCAACTAAAACTTGGCGGAGACAATGTCTGGGGCGCACTTGCAGGATTTCCAGGAATGGGAACCATGCTCCCGCTTCTCCTAAGCGAAGGAGTCAACAAGGGGAAGATAACTCTGCCCCAATTGTCATATATGACAAGCCTCAACACTGCCAAAATATTTGGCATGTATCCACAAAAGGGCATAATCCAAAAGGGCTCTGATGCAGACCTGGTTCTAGTTGACCTAAAAAAAGAATCCAAAGTATCTGCTAATACCATTGACGGATTTTCAGATTATAACGTATACGAAGGATGGTCCCTCAAGGGCTGGCCTGTAAAGACACTTGTTCGAGGAAACCTCATTGCAGATGATGGCATAATTATCGGCAAACCAGGCTATGGCAAGTTTCTTGCACGGGTATGATTTTTCCTAAATTGTAATAAATCCAGACTTTACTGCAGAAAGTGCAATGTTCAACCCAAACAAGACAAAAGTTACACCATAAAGTGACATCATGGCACCCTTTAGTGCTTTTTCTGAAATCTTTTTCTCAATTATGGTGTGAATAAACTTGCCACCATCAAGTATCGGCAATGGCAGCATGTTGAATATTCCTATGAAAAATGAAAGCATCCACATCCACAACAAGAACATGAACACCTCCGGGCTCCAATGAATATAGTATGGCACTACAGGTTGGTATGACGGAAGTGCTGCCCGTAATATTCCAAGCATTCCCTTTGTCGGGTCATCTTTTGAAGCTGTGACAACAACAGGAATCTGCAATGCCTTCCCGTACCGCAGTACTGATACTGTTGTAGTGTCTCCGGGCTTTAGCTTTACCTTGGCAAAGTCTTGCGGCAGTGAAATTTTATTTCCATCTATTGAAGTTATGATGTCATCTTTTTGCAGACCGGCCTTTTGTGCACCAGAACCATCTGTGACAGATATTATGGGTACACCAAGCGGATCATGGTAAAACATTCCCTTGATTGGGTCTGGCATCACAAGTGCAAATGACGGATTGAATATCAACAGTCCTGCAATTATGAATGAAAACAAAACATTTGATGTGGCACCTGCACCTATCACTCTAAGACGTGAAATCTTTTTTGCCTTGGAAAACTCTTCCTCGTCTGGTTCCACAAACCCTGCAAACAATGCAATAAAGACCGCAAATCCTCCTGTCTTTATCTTTATTTTTTCCAATGTTGCAACTATTCCGTGTGCTCCTTCATGTATCACAAGTACGATAGGAACTGAGAGCAAAAAGTAGATGATATTTGCACTTGACTGTATTGTCACACCTGGGATTAATACAGTCATCTCTGAGAAAGATTCTGGTTTTACAAAAAAGTTTGAGAGATTTGATGCCAAGTACCAAAATGCAGCCCCCATCATCACAAACCCCAAAACCACACTTGTGTTTGAAAAAATTCTTGTCGCACGCTGGGTCTTGTTCAAAATTCGTGTCAATGCAAGCTGGACATTTTGATTCTTGTATGTCAAGCTGTACGGCTTTATCTCAAAACCATGTTTATCAAGCTTGGATGCCTTGGCAATTGCAAAAACAATTACCCATGCAATCAAGACATAGATTATAGAATTATGCGTCAAAAAATCAAGAGCCAAGTTAATTGATACTCTTTTTAGTCAGGGCAAATTTATCGGTTGCTATGGGAGTCATAATTGTATCCACATATCCTGACGCAAAATCAATCTCAAAGGTCGCACATCATATGGTAGAAAAAAAACTGGCAGCCTGTGTCAACTATACTAAAATAAATTCCGTCTATTTCTGGCAAGGAAAAATCCATGATTCTGGAGAATTTCTTGCACTATTCAAGACTACATCAAAATCAAAACAATCACTCAAAAAAGAGATTGCAAAAACTCATCCATATGAAGTTCCAGAAATTGCAGAAATAAAACCAGATGATATCAACATACCATATCTCAAGTGGCTGCAAGACTCAACCCTGAAGGGCAAACCTAAGAAGAGACACAACTCCTCCAAGAGCTGACACCCTCAGTCCCGCATCCGTAGTAGAATCAACTGCATACACCTGAGCTCCTTTTGCCTCTACCTGATTTAGAAACTCTATCACCTTGTCCTCATCCTGGTTCTCAAATATTTTGTCAGAGAAAACCATAGATTCTACTGCACCAGCAGAGTTTGCCCTTGATGTCTCCTCAAAGCCCATCGTAAACTTGTTGCTCTTCTTGTTTGCCCTTGCCATTGTTTCATCTAGTATGGATGAAACCTTTGCAATCTTACTCTCATGCAATGTCTGCTTCATGATGTCAGACTTGATAAACGTGTAAATCCCATCTTCCCCTGACGCATCAATCCCATCAACTACCTGAATCTTGTGCACCTTGACAGACGGAATCTCTCCAAGAAAGTTTGCAAGCCTCTTTTTTGTCTCCCCCGGACCAAATACAATGATACCATCACCGTCCCGAGTTATTGTGGATATAGCACTTGATACATCCTTGAAAAATTCCTCAATGTTAAACTTGGTCTTGTATCTTTTCCCACTTGCACCCGAGTACATGTTTGGCAACAACTTGAGATGTGTACCGCTCAACCTCCCAAGACCACAGTCCGTTGTATCTATTGAAACAAGAACAAACGTACCCTGATCTTTTTTTCCAAAGACAAGTTTTTTCCCAATCTCAGTCCAATTCTTCTTTGTCAGAGTTATCGCATCCCCAATCTTTAATGTAAGAGAATGGTGAGTCCCCTTGCTCACTGACGGATTGTCCGATTCTAGTATTGTTCCCTGGACTCGCAGTCTGTCCACCACATCGTCAATAGAAATTTTCTCAACATCTAGTGCAACTCGAATCTTTATCCTCTCCCCCTTGTCTGGCCTTGCAAAGTCTTTTTCCTGTTTTACAACACGAGACGTATCCCCAACTATCTTGTCTCCACTATCTATTACCCTCCTTAGCGTAAACAAGTCGTCAGACTCTTCTGGTATGAGTGATACTGAATTGTCATCTATTTTTTTTGTTATCAACTAGTTATTCTCTAGAACAGAACTATAATAAAAAAGAAAAGTAATCTAGTTTGAAATCTCGTCAGTCTTGACCTGCTTTTTTTCCTCTGCCTTTTTCCTCAGATAGTTCTGGACCCATTCTTGTGTTATGACTCCAGATTCAGTCAAGTTGACAAGCGTGTTGGTTGAAGCATCACCTACCACCTTGCCTGTGTTTCTTCGTACCTGTCTCCACTTGAGATTGGTGTTACCGCTCTTTGATGAATATATTATTCCAAGCACTTCCTTGGCATTTACAAAAGTCATGTCGCGAATCTTTTTGAGGGTAACCTTGTCTGCTGCTTCTACGTAAATCAAGCCCGGTGATGTCTCGCGTTCTGGAAATACTTCATAGTCGTCCATGTAACTCTCGGGTATAAACGAGTTGCATGTACTTAGGATAACAAACTTCCTAAAACTTTCAAGTGAACACGTTGCATCGATTGTTACCATTTGTCTCTAGCAATCCAGCCGCCTTTTATCAAGCTTCTTGAAAGACTCAAGTAGGAACAAACAAAATTATTTCATTGCAGGCATTGATGACCAAATCCATTTGATTTGATGAGAAGGATCTTGAGTTCTGAGCCTGCACTTGATTTTTATCCATATGTGGTGTCTTGCTATACCATGAAATCCCACACCGAATATCTTACATACAATGTACCATCAAGGAGAGGCTTTGTCAACATCACACCTGATGTACGAAAGATAATTCAAAAAAGCACAATCAAGGAAGGACTATGTCTTGTAAATGCAATGCACATCACTGCTAGTGTATTTATCAACGATAACGAGGGCGGGCTGCACCATGATTATGAAAAGTGGCTTGAAGAAATCGCACCGCATGAACCAATATCTCAATACCGACACAACGATACCGGAGAAGACAATGCCGATGCACACCTAAAAAGACAAGTTATGGGAAGAGAGGTTGTAGTTGCAATAACAAAGGGCCAGCTTGACTTTGGCCCATGGGAGCAAATCTTTTACGGAGAATTTGACGGCAACAGACCAAAACGAGTTCTTGTCAAAGTAATTGGAGAGTGACTCTAAGATAGAGAGCCTCTCTTCTGGGCTCCCTCTTCCAATGGTTTTAGCTTGAAGCTCTGCTCGTGGTTCTGTGCTCCATGATGGCACTTGACACATCCAACCTTGAACCCATTGGAATCCTTGACAAAAGTTTCACATCCGCAAAAACATGTCATTTGCTATCGTTGTCCCAATCTGTGATATAACCCTTAGTTCTTGCAGCAGTTTCCACGAGGTATGTCATTGTTGTGTGGACACTTTCTTGGATGTTTTAGCATAGTGCACAATGCATCTGTAAACTGGGGACTCATATGGTGCTCTATTCCACAAACCATCTCTTCATCAATGTCCACCTTTAATGCGCTATCCATGAGTACCTCAAGTAATCTACTGTTTCGCATCATGTTGGAGCCAATCTCCTCGCCATTTTTTGTCAGCGAGACACCGCTCTTGTTATAGTTGACAAGCTTTGATTCATTTAGTTTCTTTAACATCTGGACAACACTTGGCTGTCTTACATTTAGCATCTTGGCAATGGTGCTTATCTTTACAGGATCCCCTCCTTCCTTGATGTGCCATATTGCCTTTAGGTACATCTCTACATGTTCTGCTTCAGCAGTTCCAACAAACAAGACTTCTTGATCTTTCATGATTCCACTAAACCTTGGTTGATTTTACGTCTTTTGATTCTTTTAACAAGTATTCAAAATATTCCCTTGCAAAGCCTGCCAAGCCTGAATGATCTGCCCATATTGCAACTGCCTCTTTTGTACCGGTTGTCCCAAGCTCCTCACCTAAAAGCAACACCACGTACCTCTTGTCAGATATTATACCTCCACCAAACAATCCCTTTTTGACCTTGACTGTTGCAAGCCTTGAAAGAGACTTGAGCGTTTCTGAATCAACATCCTCTGATACTAGAATAGTAATGTCCACCCCCCTGTCATGGAGCAGTCGAAGTTTTGGAAGAGCTTCTTTTGCAAGCTCTTCTGCTACTTTGGGTATGGCAATCATCACCTCACTTCTGCAAGAATCAACCATCTCAAGTATCTTTGTTGCAATGTTGATTACACCTGAAATTATCCAAATGTCCGGCTTTTCACTTATGCCACTCTGCTCATAAAGAGGAGTGAGTTCTTTGAGTACGATATTTTCATTATTTTTAAATTCCGTCTCAAACTGCTGCCTTGATGTCTGGATTGCAGTTGCTGGTGATTTTGCAAAATATTGCGTAGGCCTTGAATCGTCAGAGCCTATCCAACCCTTCTCCTCAAGCGTACCTAAAACCTCGTATATCTTTGAATACGGGACCCCTGATTTTTGACTGAGATCGGATGCAGTAATTGGTCCTGTCTTTAGCAATGACGAATATGTTTTTATTTCATAACTTGTAAGGCCTATTTTTTCCAGCGCCTTTCTTGTCTTATCAGAGAGGTTCACAGTACAGTTGATCGATATTCTTGTTATATATGTCTAGGATCTCAGTCATTCCACGAACAGGATCTACTAATTCATCTGGTGTCTTGTAGGAAATTGATTAAATACTATCTCCTAAGATATGCGTATAAGACATGGAATTAATTCAGATATCTAATCAGAAGACTCCTACTCTAGGAAAGAAATCAACTATAAGATTTACTCAGAGTATCTGTCCTGACTGTAACATGATACTTGACGCAGAAGTTTTCGAAAGAGATGGCAAGGTCTTCATGACAAAGACCTGCCCAACACACGGCGAATGTGAAGAACTCTATTTTGGCTCTTATGATATGTACAAGAAATTCAGTACATACTGGATTGACGGCAAGGGTGCACATGCTCCAAACGTAATGATTGACAAGTGCTCCTGTCCAAACAACTGTGGTCTATGTTCCAATCACTTGTCCCACAGTGGACTTGCAAACATGATAGTTACAAACAGATGTGATCTTACTTGCTGGTACTGCTTCTTCTATGTAAAGAAGGGACTAGAAGGTGCATACATGTATGAACCATCCCAAGACCAAGTAAGAGCAATGATGAAGACACTCAAGGCAGAAAGACCAATCCCAGGAAACTCGATGCAGATTACTGGTGGTGAACCAATGCTCAGAGAAGATATTGTTGATGTTATCAAAATAATGAAACAAGAAGGTGTTGATCACATACAGATGAACACCAACGGAATCAGATTTGCGTTAGACCCAGAAGCAATGAGAGAAGTCAGACTTGCAGGTGTCAACAACTTGTATCTCAGCTTTGATGGTGTAACACCAAGAACAAATCCAAAGAACCATTGGGAGATTCCATATGCACTAGAAAGTGCAAGAAAGACCGGAACAACTGTAGTATTTGTCCCAACTGTAATCAAATCAATCAATGATCACGAACTTGGCCCAATAATTCGATATGCACAAAAGAACATGGATGTAGTTCACGCAGTAAACTTCCAGCCTGTCTCCCTTACAGGAAGAATGGGCAAGAAAGAGCGTGAAAAATACAGAATCACAATACCAGACTGTATACAAAGAATTGAAGAGCAGACAAATGGTGAGGTAACAGTAGATGACTGGTTCCCAGTCCCAAGCTGCATGCCTCTAACAAATGTCATTGAAGCATTCTCAAGCAAACCAAAGTATGAACTGTCAATCCACTTTGCATGTGGTGCAGGAACATACATCTTTGAAGATGCAGAGACAAAGAAATTTGTCCCATTGACAAGATTTGCCGATATCCAAGGAATGCTTGAGCTCTTTGAAGACAAGGCAGAAGAGATACGCTCCGGCAAGAACAAGTACTTTACAATGCTTGAGGTAGTAAGAAAACTATCAAGCTTTATCGATAAAAAGAAACAGCCTGCAGGTCTTGACCTTGCAAAGATGTTTGGAAGCATACTGATGAAGAGATCATTTAACTCAGTAGGCTCCTGGCATGTCAAGGGATTGTTCCTTGGAATGATGCACTTCCAGGACAAGTACAACGAAGACCTTGAGAGACTCCAAAGATGTGATATTCACTATCTTACACCAGACTTGAGAATTGTACCATTCTGCGCATTTAACGTAATTCCAGAGTGGTACAGAGACAGAATCCAAAAGAAATACTCCATCTCCGTAGAAGAATGGGAGCAAAGAGTCGGTGCCAAGCTAGAAGACGGTCTTTACAGAGGAATCATGAGAAGAGGCTCTGGTGACGAACTAGCAGCAGGCTGTGCAAAGAGCCAGATGATGCACCAAGCATCCCAATCTCTAATGTAGAGTCTCTCTACAATTTCTAAACCCAAAGTTAATTGTAAGGTATATTCTTTACAGATTTCAATGAAGATTGGAATTATCCACGGCTTTGTTGGTGGAGGAGGAGGAACTGAAAAGACACTTGATGCCATAATTGAATCACTAACTAGTACGGGACACACGGTAACACTATATACAATATCAAAACCATCTGTTTCTTTCCCAAATGTCAAGACCGTATCCACACTCCCATTTCATCTGCCAGCCTTTGGCCTCTACCAGAGATACATGGAATCAAAACTAGTTGAAAAGGCAAAAGATGATGACTTGGTAATCCAGGCCTCTGGCGGACTGGCAGTTCCAGTAGATGAAAACCAAAAACTTGTAATCTATTGCCATCATGATTTCCAAAATGAAACAAAAAGGGACACAAGCAAGTACAAGGGTATGTGGTCATGGTACTACAAACCATACTATGCATTGAGCAAAAAATTTCTCAATCGCATATCTGACAAGAACATATTTTTAATATCAAATTCCAAATTCATCCACGATTCCATAAAGGAAAAATTCTCAAAAGATTCCAAAATCATCTATCCCCCAGTTGAGACACAACCATTCCAAAAAAATACACGAAAAACAAATTCTGCCATTACTGTATCAAGATACTCTCAAGAAAAAAATCTTGAATTTGCAGTTGATGTATTCTCTGATGTTGACATTGATTATACAATTGTAGGCAACACAAAGACGCGCCTAAACCAAATTTATTTTGAAAAACTCTCAGCACAGGTAAAAAACTCAAAAACCCACCTGCTACAAAACATCCCAAGACCTCAAGTCATTGAAAACCTCCAGCGCTCCAAAGTTTACTTTCATGCATCTGCTGAAACATTTGGAATATCAGTAGTTGAGAGCATTGCTGCAGGCTGCATACCAATAGTTCCTAATAATTCTGCTCACAGGGAGACTGTCCCATTTGACCAATTAAGGTACAAGCAAGACAACAAACAAGATGCACAAGACAAAATCAAAAAAGCACTTGCAGGAGATTACGACAAGTTCATCCCCTTACTGCAAAGCTCACTTACAAACTATGACAAGAACACATTCAAGTCTACCTTTGTAGATGTAATACAAGAAATCAGCTCTACTGGCTGATCTTGTATTTTTTCCAACGCTCTGTATCAAGACTCATGTCCATTGTAAGTCTGGGACCTGAATATTCCTTGATTGTCATGGGCTCTATCTCAGGTGTTGTCATCTTGGCAAGCTCAAACATTGATATTTTCTTGTCCCCAACTATGTGAACACATCCATCCATATTCTCCATGTGAACGTCTTTTACTCCTTGAGCTACATCTTGGGCAAAAAGATACGTCCCAAACCTGTCCGTGAATGCCTTTGGATACGGCCATCTCTTCTTTGCAACAAAGTTGGTCCTAATTATCAAATATTCTGAAAGCTTGTTTACCTCATATTCTCCAATCAATTTTGTCAGTGCGTAAAAGTTCTCAGGATATGGAATGGAGCTCTCCTTATACATCCCTGTATGCCCATCAAAGACACATGCAGTGCTGATATATACAAACTTGATATTTTTCTTGGCATCCTGTACTACATCAACCAAGTTTTTTGTACCGCCCACATTTGTCTTCCATGCAAGCGCCTTGTTCTCCTCACATGGCCTGATATGAGTAAGTGCAGCAGTGTGTATCACGGTGTCAATGTCATGGTTTTTGATATACTCTTCAACTGACTTTTTGTCAGTTACATCAAGTTCCCGGTGAGTGGGTGCCAATATGTCATCAAGTATTTTTTTTAGCTCCGTACCAAGTGCCCCACTTCCGCCAGTTACAAGAATGCTCATGTGTATCCTTTTATTGTATATGGTATTCTAAGTCTTTTCTAAGATTTGATGTCAAGCCTATCTATCTTGCCACGCAATATGTTGGCAACTCTTTGCGCAGTCTTGCCATCTCCAAGTGCTCTGTTCCATTCCGTGTTGTTCTGGTTTGATGTGACAAGCTCTACTGCAGATTCAATGTTCTTTGGATCAAGTCCTGAAAGTATGTTAGATCCTTCCTCTATGTATTCTGGCCTCTCTGTACTTTCTCGAATAGTCACACAAGGTTTCTTGAAATAAAGCGCCTCCTCTGGAACTGTTCCCGAGTCTGTTATCAAGCAAAATGCATTTTTTTCCAATTTTGAAAAATCAAAAAAGCCAAGAGGTTT
This sequence comes from Candidatus Nitrosotalea sinensis, assembly GCF_900143675.1. Classification (NCBI taxonomy): domain Archaea; kingdom Thermoproteati; phylum Nitrososphaerota; class Nitrososphaeria; order Nitrosotaleales; family Nitrosotaleaceae; genus Nitrosotalea; species Nitrosotalea sinensis. The sequence goes on along the minus strand of NZ_FRFC01000001.1, from coordinate 121,606 downwards.
TATCAATTTAATATTGCTTGGAATCTTTTGCTTTTTCATCTTGCTTACTGTTCTTGGGTGAATCGGGTATATCACCTGCTTTTTGAATTTTTTTCCAATTGCATTTAATGAAGAAAATATTTTTCCCAATGTTTCCGGATTGTCAACATTCTCACTTCGATGCGCTGTTACCAAAAAATATCCGTCTGTCTCAAGGCCCATCTCTTCCATGATGTTGCTTGCATCAATCTTTGGAGTAAAATGATCTATTACATCTATGATTGGATTTCCCACCACATAGATCTTGGCCGGATGGATGTTTTCCCGAATGAGGTTCTCTCTAGAGTATGCAGTATATGGCAAAAGAAGAGATGACAGATGATCAATTATTATCCTGTTTTTCTCTTCTGGCATCCTAAAGTCATAGCTTCTCATGCCTGCCTCAAGGTGTGCTATTTTGATCTTATGATGTGCAGCAGGAATTGCAGCAAGCCCGCTGTTTGTATCTCCTAAAATCAACAACACATCAGGTCTTTCTTTTTGCAGCACCTCTTCTGATTTTGTTATAATATCTGAAACCTCCGGCCCATACTTGCCAGTCCTTATCTTCAAGTCATAGTCTGGCTTGCGAATCTCCAAATCATCAAAAAATACAGAATTTAGCTCATAGGTATAGTTCTGGCTTGTGTTTACCATCACATGATCAAAATTTTTGTCAAGCAAAGAAAATATCCTGCTCAACCTAATTATCTCAGGTCTTGTTCCAAAGATTGTCATTATTTTCATAAGAGATATGGTTTGTGTTATTGCCAAATTTAAAAGGTTTTCAGGCTTGAACAATCCAGCAAATGGATTAAGACTTATTAAATCAAAAACTATCCATGAATTTGATTTGGATTATTCTTCTGTTCTTGACAACAAAAATATTCTGATAACAGGAGGAACTGGAAGTTTTGGGCACCAAATGATTAAAGAGCTAACAAGGTACAAGCCAAAAACAATTAGAATATTCAGCCGAGATGAAGACAAGCAGCACCTGATGAGACAAGAGTTTTCAGATTCTCCAATATTGAAAAAAATGCAGTTTGTAATTGGTGATGTTAGAGATTATGACAGAGTATACACTGCAGCAAAGGACATTGATATCATATTTCATGCCGCAGCACTCAAGCAAGTCCCAGCTGTCGAGTCTCACCCATTTGAGGCAGTAAAGACAAACATTATCGGAGCATACAATGTTGTCAAGGCATCAGTTGCAAGAAAGGTGCCAAAGGTAGTTGCAATTAGTACAGACAAGGCAGTAAAACCCGTAAACGCAATGGGAATGACCAAAGCACTCCAAGAAAAATTAATTCTATCAGATGATCTGTCAAAAGATAATACAACATTTTGCTGTGTCAGGTACGGAAACGTGCTGGGAAGCAGAGGCAGCATTGTACCTTTATGGGATGCAAAAATTGCCAAAAATGAGCCGCTTCCTGTAACACATCCTCAAATGACTAGATTCATGCTCACACTAAGCCAAGCAATCGACCTTGTCTTTTATGCCGTAAAAAATACCAAGGGGGGAGAGATATTTGTCAAAAAGGCTCCCGCATCAAAGATAGTCGATCTTGCCCAAGCATATGCACAAATAAAAACAAACAAGAAAAATTATCCAATAAAATACATCGGAATCCGTGCAGGAGAAAAGATAGACGAAATCTTGGTATCAGAAGAAGAGATGAGGCGCGTTGAAGAAAGAAAGGACCACTTTGTAATAAAGCGCGAAGAAGAGCTTGATGTTGATTCTCTTGGGAAAAACCTCAAGGTACAAGAATATGGCTCTGCAACTGTCAAGCACCTAAACCAAGATGAATTGATCAAATTAATGAAACAACTCAAATGGGTTATCTAAGTAACTATCTTTCTTTTCTGCGCATGTATGAATTTAGTATCTTGCTTGAAACAGATCGTGGAAGCACCTTGAAAATAATATCTCTTACAACGTGGCGACTTTTTACTGACAATGGTTTTGTCTTTTGATATTTCTTCAGAGATTTTTGGTATTTTTCTTGTAATTGAGGCTCTAATCTCTGTAAAACTAGTTGCCGTATTTTTTTTGCATTTGCCAAGTTCTTGTTCTGGTTTCTCACAGTCAACTGATTCTGATGTACCCTATATCCCATTAAAATTTTTGATACCAAATACAATTTACAATCATGCTGCAAGCACAATCTTAACCATAATTCGTAATCCTCCTGAAATCCTATTGTTTCATCATATAATCCAAACCTGTCAAATATTGATTTATGTATTAGAATTGTACCAGCATTTGCAAAAAAATGATCAAGAAGAATCGTATTTCGCTCAAACTGATTCGTGTTATTGTAATTAGGTTCAATAAACTGTCTGATGACCAGGCCTGTCCCATCTATTATGTCATAATCTGAATAGATGATTGTGTTCTTGTCTTGTATTTTTGCTGCTATGCTGACTAGCTCTTCTACTGCAGTAGGATACAAAATATCATCTGCTCCTAACCACTTGAACCACTCTCCAGTCATCATTTTTATCCCAGTGTTCAGAGCAGAGGCAGTTCCTCCATTTGGCTTTGATATTACCTTGATTTTATTCTCGTATTCTCTTAAAATTTCTAGTGACTTGTCGGTAGAGCCGTCATTTACTGCTATTACTTCAATGTCAGTGTATGTCTGTTCCAGTACTGATTTGACAGCTTCTCTAATGTATTGCTCTGCATTATACACGGGAATTATTACGGATACTTTCATTTTTTACTGATATTTTTTATTGTACGCAAAATCTTCCATCTTGTATATTGTTAATTGATAAAGTTTGAACATTGCACTGAATCGAGTTTTGATGTATTAAATTGTTTTGTGATGACACAGTTCATCTATTATTGTTTACCATCGATTATATATCAAAGTAAACAATAAATCAAAATGTCCAAGTTGCAGTTAAAAAAAGATTCAAATCAAATGGAGCTCCCAAATGTCTGCGAAAAATAACAAAAAACTAAAGATAAATCCTTTCAGAATATGGTATTACGTCAGACAAGGATATGGAACATATCTTGTATTCATCGTCGCAGTAACTAATCTCATGATTACCTCATATTACCTGGCAATCAAGGATATTCCTTCTATACATTACATATTTCCAAATTTTTTGGCCTTTGTATTGTTTGTAATATCCGTAGGGCTCCCATTGAGTTTCCTATTGGGATACTGGCATTACAAGAAAAGCAGAGCACAACATTCACAATTGGAAATTGAAGTTGAGGTCAGCCCCCTTACTCCAATGTTTATCCAAACATTTCTGATTGTTCAAAAACTAGCAAATCGTACAGAATTATCAAAAGAGGACATTGATAGAATAAATGCCATTAACGCAACAATGGACAAAATAATGAAGCGAGTAAAGTCTCACGAATAAATGTATATGCAAAAAGATCTGAACATTACAAGACCAATTCTACAACTTGTATGAATTTTTCATATCCCGTATTGTTCTCGAATCTCTTTTTTGATGAAACTCTGGGCATCCACATCTTTTATCTTTCTAGCAGGATTTCCTACTACAATTGTTCTTGGCAACACATCTTTTGTAACCACTGCACCAGCTGCAACTATTGCTTCTTGACCAATCTCTATGCCTGGACATATGGTTGCACCGGCACCTATGGCACAACCTAACCGTAAATTCGTTAATTGAATTGTATCTGGAACATCTCTTAAATGACCAATTGGGGAGTTATTTGTAAACGTGACATTTGGTCCCACAAATACATATGATTCAATTATGGTTCCATCGCAAACCTGTGTGTGATTGTGGATAACGCATCTCTTTCCTATTAGTACATTATTTTCTATGATGGTGTTCGATCCTATCGATGTATCATCGTCTATTCTTGCCTTCTCTCTTACTATTGCATTATGATTTATCCAACAATTATTGCCAATTGTTGCCTCAAAATATATTGTCACACCAGTTCTGATTAAAACATTCTTGCCTAATGTAATCTTGTATTCATCTATTTTTACATGCTCTTTATCCTTCTGTGATTCTTGGGCCTTGTAGTGTCCTGTTATGGTGCCATATCCTATTAACGAATTATCTTCTACTCTGCAATTATCTCCAATTGAAACAGATCTAAGAATGACATTGTCACCAATTCTACAATTATCCCCAATCAAAACTGATTCTAAAATTGTATTTCTTCCAATTTCACAATTGTTGCCGATCTTTACGTTAGTACCAAAAATAACATTCTCGCTTACTCTGCAGTTTGTTCCTAAAATGGAGTCTGAGTTTGTTTTTCTAATCATAGGTCTCAAATTCTATATGGTGAAATCTACTAGATTAGTGGATTGAAATCCCTCTGCATATTCTTTTCCAGATAAGAATCCCCAATATCTTTCTCTCTCAAATATTTCTCTTTTCCACCTGTCTTGTCTGCGAGCCCACTCTGTTGCATATTGAGATAGTAACTGTTCTTTAAATCTTCTATCTTTCTCATCATAGCTAAAAAACAAATTGGGCGTAAAAATATTCACATGATCGCTATACGAGTTAGATTGATACATAATAAAATTTTTTACATTTCTAAATGATGTTCTAGATATTTCCCATACTGCCCTATGATCTGTATTTACATCACCAAACCAATGAGTAAATACTAGATCAATTTTGTTTTTATTTGCAGCATCTTCCAAAACCTGCATTATTTTTCTATTGTATGCTAGATTGCTATTTGGCTCTTTTGGAGTTGCAATGTATCTTGCTCCTATTGACTGAAATGATCGTAATCCTCCTTCCAACGCCTCTTCTTCTTTCATGCCTTCTTCCATATTTTTTCCATAGTTGGAACTACACACAACAATGGTAAAAACATCATGTCCTTTTTCTTTCAATTTTTTCAAGGTCAAACCACATCCAAGTTCAATATCATCCCAATGAGCTCCTACAGCTAATACATTCATAATTATTTTCACATGTTTTGATTATGTGACATTTTTAAATTTACTGTTAAAACTCATCTTGTGAAAGCCTCAACTTAGAACGCTATAGGCAGATAACCATTTGACTCTCTTTATGTTTTACATAGTTAACTGCATTATAATTTAGTAAGTTTTCCCTGTAGAAATTCATTACACAATAATATAATACTGGTAATCATGTTCTTACATTATTGAACTGGCTAGGTAAAATAATTCAAAGATATGTTTCTACAGATGATACTGTACTTGACTTGGGTTGTGGTATAATGCAGGCCACTACAGACAATCTTGAGAAGATGCTTGGCCAAAATCTAAAAAATCAACTCATAAAAAAGATATCAAAATCTGACAATCTACGATGCAAATCCACGCTTGGTTGTGATCTGTGGGAAAAATATCTAAAGGTAGCAAATAGGCACTGGCCTGTAGTAAAACTCGGGATGAATGAACTGGACAAATTCATCGATGAAAGTTTTGACATTGTTTTATGTATTGATGTTCTAGAGCATCTAGAATTGCAAGAAGCATTGACAGCAATTGATCACATGAAAAGAATAGCCCGAAAAAAAGTAATCATCTATACACCATCTTCATTTTCAACAAATGAACAACATGTTGAAAATGCTTGGGGGCTTGGAGACAACCCGCACCAGATGCACAAGTGTTTTCTTGAACCAAAACTGTTGCAAAACATGGGATTTGAGATATCATTTCCAGAGCCTGACAAAAACACATTTGGCGTATTTACCAAAAGGCAATAGTTCCCTAACTTTTCGCCTCAATAAGTCCTGACATGTTTTTCTGAAAGTTTTCAACTGAAAACTGTTGTATGTGGTTTTTCAAATCGTCTCTTAGATGATCATACTTGCCTGAAATGGCATCTTGCAGTTTCCTGATTGCATCTTCTTTTCCATCAAATCGCAGCTGATCAAATGGGACAGTCTCCCTGTGAGCAGAGTTGTCAGGAACTATTGGTATGCAGCCTGCAGCAATGCTCTCAACAACAGATATCCCAAAAGTCTCTTTTGACGTATGAAAATAAACCTTGGATGAAACCAATAATTTTTCCATCTCCGTATGGGGTATATTGCAATAAAATTTGATGTCAGATCCGCCTTGTTGCGATTTTATTGCCTCAAATAATTTCAACTGGGAATCATATTTTGCATTTCCCACTATGGTGTACGCAAATCCTCCTTCTCTTGCAATCTCTACTGCATCCTCTAATTTTTTTTCTGGAGAATATCTTGATATGGTTATAACATTTTTCTGTTTTGCAGAATCAAAAAATTTCAAAAACCTGCTGATATTTACAGGCGGATACACAACCGACGAATTCTTCCCAAACTGCTTGGATATTTCTTTTCTTGTATATTCTGAATTTGAAATTAGCTCAACATTTCTGTCATGGATACATGATAAACTATTTCTGATATTTCTTTGAAGAATCCTGTAGTAAATTCCCTTCATTCCACCAAACTTCCTCTGAGCAAAGTTATTTTCTTCTAGAAACGTAGAGTGGCAATAAACCAGAACCCTCTTGGCACTAGTCCTTTCAAGCAAGAGTCCTCCACCCATGACAAGAATCAGATCATTTCTCTGAGATTCATCAAATAATTTTTTTGTCTCCAACATTCTCTGATACCTCCACAAACTTGGAAGTTTCTTCTTCTTGGTTACGTGTATCTTGAAATTTCCAGTCTCTGCAACATGAGGAGGCTCTACAGTGTACAGTGTAACCATATTGTCAGTTGTCTTTAGTTTGTCAATTAGCGCAAGCGTAGTCTGCTCTGCACCTCCAGTGACATCAAAAAAGGGATGAATTATTCCAATTTGCAAATGTGTTTTCCTTTTCCCAAGTCTATCATTTATTCTTAGATAAAGCCTATTATTTGTCCAGCCTCAATGAGTAATTGAATTGATTCTAAAAAAAGATCTTGTCTGCGGTCTTGGCGAGATCGGCACTCCTATACTCAAACTCATATCAAAAGCAATCCTTGCAGTAGGGTATGACATTAATCCAAAACTGATGGATGAAAAAAAATTCCTCAAATCAGAATTGCTGCCAACCGAATTGCTGCATGTATGCATACCATATAACAACAAATTTGAAAAAAATGTACTCTCTCTAGTTTCTAAATTCAAGCCCAGCGCTGTTGTAATACACAGTACTATAAGACCTGGTACTACAGAAAGACTTCAAAAACAACTTGCAATTCCTGTGATGTACAGCGCAACAAGAGGAGTCCACAAGAGAATGATACAAGACCTCAAGCGATACCAAAAATTTTACTCTGTATATGATTGGGCTCCAAATGCAAAATGGATGGAAAAAACATACCAAAACAGAATGAAAAAGGCAGGAATCAAAACAAAGGCAATGTCAAGCCCTCTTGTACTTGAGCTTGCCAAAATTGTTGTAGATACATCATACTATGGATGGCTGATTAACTATTCCCAACTCAGTAACATGATTGCCATACAAAACAAAGTAAGCTATGATGAAATGTGGTCTTTTTCAGATGAAATCCACAAATATCTCGGAAATAGGCCGAAAATGTTTCCAGGATTTATTGGAGGCCATTGTCTTGATGGGAAAGAAATCTTATTTGTCAAGACCAAAATTGGAATGAGACCTGTAACAATCAAAGATTACATAGAAAAAGACTATTCAAATGAAATCTTGTCTTATGATACAAAAAGCAAAAAGCCTATCTTTGATATGGTAACTGCCAAGTGGAGAAGAGAGTTCTCTGGAACAATGGTCACTCTTACCTCAAGAACAAATCGCTCCATTACGACAACCGATGAACACATCATGCTAGTCTCTGATAATCTATCAGAAAAGTTTGCAAAAGATGTAACAATAAAAGAAGATATACCATTCGTGACGGACCTACCAGACTTGACAATACAGAAATTCTTTGACTTTTCTACACACAACTGGAGATTTTCTAACATGCCTGATTTCATTACACTCAATGAAGATTTTTGTAGACTCCTAGGATATTATGTCGCAGAGGGCTCTGTCAGCAATTATGGTAAGGGATATTCAATCCGATTCTCTTTTAATAAAAATGAATTACAGTATCTCTTGGATGTATGTAAAATATTAGATAGAATCGGAATAAACTATTACAAAACAACACAAGATAATGTAACACATATTGGAATAAAATCAACACCTCTAGCACTATTTATTGCCGATACTCTGGGTTGTGGACGAAATTCTACTTCTAAATGCCTCCCCGAATTCATCTACTTTGCATCACGAAAATATAAGGAAGAATTTCTCTGTGGATACTTTAGAGGAGATGGCTCCTTCGTACCGGAAATAGGTCTAGTTCAAGCAGGTACAGCTTCTAGAATACTTGCATCTGGTCTTGATCTATTGTTGCTGTCAATGGGATACGTCTTTACATTTACTGAGTCAGTCCACACTCCAAGCATGATACAAGACAGAATTATTCAAGGTGGAAAACTCTATTCTTTACTCTCAAAAAAACAGACACAATACAACAGTCTTGCATCCATTGCAGGTCATGCGCAATCACAACTGCAAACAAGTCATACCAAAAACCTCTGGCATGTGATAAACAATAATCTATACATGATTCATACCACAAAGACTGTACACCAAGAATCAGAACAACAAGTCTATTCTGTTGACACAAAAAACCACCTCTTTGTATCAACTGGAGGAAGGCTAATCCATAATTGTGTGATACCAAATCTTGATCTGATGGATAACAAGACACTTGACCTAATACGAGATATCAACAACGACTATGCAAAGATACTAAAAAAGCGACAATCTCAAGGCAAAAAATACTAGAATCATTTGTTATTTAATTTGAAATAATATATAGCATAGTCAAAACTTGACAAATACACATGGATTCAGCAATTCATCCAAGCCTTAGAACCGTAGAATGGAAAGATAATTCCGTAATAATGATTGATCAAACCAAGCTGCCAAATGAGCTAGTCTATGTAAAATATACTGATTTTAAAGACGTAGCAGAAGCAATAAGAAATCTAATAGTGCGTGGTGCCCCTGCAATAGGCGTTTCAGGTGCATTTGGCCTTGCCCTTGCCGCACTACAAAGCAAAGCAACTGACAGAGACTCTTTAATCCATGACATGGAGGAAGCAAAAAAAATTCTCTTTGAGACAAGGCCCACTGCAATAAATCTAGCATGGGGCCTGGAAAGAATAATGAATGTTGCACGAACAGCCAAGACCGTATCTGAAATCCGGGACGCTGTTGTAAGGGAAGCCAAAATCACTGCAGAAGAGGATATCCAAATAAACATGCGCATGGGAAAAAACGGCTCTACATTATTTGACAACAATGACACCATCATGACCCACTGCAATGCAGGAGCTCTTGCTACTGTGGCATATGGTACCGCACTTGGAGTGATTCGGGCAACAAGAGACAGCGGAAAAAGCATCAAAGTAATTGCAACAGAGACACGACCTGTCATGCAAGGATCAAGGCTTACTGCATTTGAGCTCAAACATGACGGGATTGATGTCAGCCTCATACCAGATACTGCAGTAGGTTATTCCATGGCAAATGGACTTGTATCCAAAGTAATTGTAGGTGCTGATAGAATACTTGCAACAGGTCACGTGTACAATAAAATCGGAACATACCAAGTAGCTCTTATGGCAAAGCAGCACGGCATACCATTCTATGTTGCAGCACCTCTTTCCACATTTGACATGAAAAGTACTCCCAAGGATGTAGTAATAGAGCAGAGAAAGTCAACCGAGGTTACAGGAGTTGCAGGAAAAAAGACTGCACCTGATGATATCAAAGTGATAAATCCAGCTTTTGACATGACTCCTCCCGAATTGATATCGGGAATCATAACTGAGGCCGGTGTTGCCAAGCCTCCGTTTGAAGAATCAATAAAAAAATTATTTGCCAAGCTGTAAAGTATTTATTCCATAATGGAATCAAACCAATCCATGTCTACTGTAAAAGACACTCAAATTCTGGATTCATTGCGACAATGCATGGACCCAGAGATACCAATAAGCGTAGTAGACATGGGACTGATTTACGGAATCACAATAAAAGATGATAACAAAGTTGACATCAAAATGACAATGACAACAAGGGGCTGTCCATTGCATGACACACTGGTAAATGATGTAAAACGATATGCTTCCAAAGTCCCAGGTGTCACAGGCGTTAATGTCGAGATTGTATGGGAACCTGCCTGGACTCCTGAGAAAATGTCTGAAGAGGGTAAAAAGATGATAAACTATGGTAAAAACAAAACAGTGGCACCGATAAATTACGAAACTGCAATGCCACAAGGTGTAGGATCCCTTGTAAAGCAAGAAGACGGTTCCCTGATTCTAATGGATGAAAAACAACAAGGGTTTATGGTAAATCAAGCAATTGTGGAATTTTGGAAACTATGCAATGGACAAAGAAGAATCACAGAGCTTGTAGACATGTTCTCAAAACAACTAGGTCTTCAGAGAAACCAGATGGAAAAAGAAGTCCTACAACTGGTGCAACAACTCCGAGACGGCGGGCTGATTGTAATCAAAGAGCCTGAAGTATCAAACGTGCAGTTTAGAAAATAACCTAAATCTCGTTAATCTCAGTTATAGTGCCCTGTACCGAATCCATCTTTACTATGGCCCTCTTCTCGCCAAATCCTAGTGCCACATACCAATCTCCGCCATCGGAATCAAATTTTGTCTCAAGCGTCTTTATCTCCTCTGATTTGACGCCATACTTTTGCACAATGCCTGACACCGCAACAGGTATTGCCTCTTTCTCTGTTGGCAGCCTTCTTTTCATCAATCCAATGCCTGGGCTCATAAAATACCTAACCTGCATTCCTGTATAATAGTATCACTACAAAATCTCTATACTTGAAATCCTCAAAACCCAATGATAAAAATTTTGCAACAACATCGTATATACATTGTACCTGTAAAAGAAATCTCAGATTCTAAGCATGGTAATATCCAAAATGATACCAAAATCACTGCTCTTACGAAAACATGATATCTTGTTTCTAGCATCAATCCTGGCAGTTCTTGGAACTTTTTCTGTACTTGCAGGAGGAATATGGGATTCTGCATCACATGCACTACGAATTCCAGATAATTTCTGGACAATTCAGCATGTAACGGTATACACAAGCGTAAGCATTGTAGTTTTATCTTCTTTATTCGGAGTCCTACTTTCTCTACAAAACAAAAAAATGCTCTCAAGTATGATGATACTGCTTGCAGGATCGTTGTTGCAGCTAGGCGGCGGATATGTAGATTATAATTTTCATGAAAAATACGGCATTGATGGACTTGTAACATCCTCTCATCTTACAATTGAATCAGGTCTACTGCTTGCCTCTGTTGGAGGATATCTCACACTTGCAAAATTTGGCTATGAAAAATCAAGTAAAATTGCGCCGTTTGCAATTGTAAATATCCTATTTTCTGCAACTTGGATTGCATTTAACTTGTCATTATTGATTGGAGCTACTATTTTGTGCATACCCGTCTATGACCTGTTCTCATCTGGATGCTCTGTAATGTAGTTTTTTAGTTTCTTGTATCCTTCAAAAACCAAGATCAACGCACCTGTAAACATCATTATTGCAGGAATGGTAACCTCCTTAACGCGAGTGTCTCCTATTGTACCTGATACTTGTACTGGCTTGTCTGAGAGGTTGGTCAACTCCAATGTAACCTGGTCGTCATGATTGAAGCGAAAATAATCCACTGTTACCTTGTTTGTTATTTTTCGTATGTCAAGTGAGTTTCCATGCGAATCAGTAACCTTTGCAAGAATGTCATTTTGGTAATTGCTCAAAGATATGGTGTAAAACCCAATCCCACTTCCCTTGACTTTTACTGATATGCTCTTGGTATACTGATCATCAAGAACAAAACTATCCGAGTTCCTAGTGGTGTCATACAAGATGATTGCTGCTCCAATTGATCCAATTATCACTAGCAATATTCCTATGTAAAATAACGGAACTCCGAACATCACTGTTGTCAGAGTCCAAGTACTATCTATTTATTATCAAGGGCCCGGTGGGATTCGAACCCACGACCTGATGGTCCGAAGCCATCCGCACTATCCGGGCTGTGCAACGGGTCCGATCAATTAAGAATTTAACGGGGCTAAATATCTGTCTAGTAATTGAAGATATCACAGCGAGTTGCAGGGGTCGAGTATGCAATACGTGACATTGCATTAGAGGCACGAAAACTCCAAAATCAAGGAAAAAAAATTACCTATCTTAACATAGGCGATCCACTACAATATGGATTCCAGCCCCCTGACCGCGTCAAGGAGGCAATGATAAAGGCAATCAAAGAAGGTCAAAATTATTATGCATCCTCAGAAGGCTTGCCAGAACTGCGTCAAGCCATAACGGAAAAAGAAAAAGCCAAAGGACTACAGGTGCTCCCAGATGACATCCTTGTAACAAATGGAGTCTCAGAGGGACTTGAAATGATAATGGCCTCAATTGTAGAGCCTGGCGATGAGGTCTTGATACCAGGACCATATTATCCCCCGTACGCATCCTATGTCCGATTATTTGGAGGAAAGCCAATAGAATTTCTAGTTGATCTGCACAACTCCACACCAAACCTAGATGACATACGATCAAAAATTACTGAAAAAACTGTAGCAATCTGTCTTATCAGTCCCAATAATCCTACAGGTGTTGTATTTAGCGAAAAATCACTTCGAGATCTAATAGATCTTGCCAATGAATATGATTTGTATGTCATATGTGACGAGATATACGATCAAATAGTCTTTGATGAAAAATTTACAGGAATAGGCAAAGTAAGCAGAGACTCTCCTGTAATTTTACTAAATGGATTTTCCAAAGTCCATCTCATGTCAGGATGGAGAATTGGATATATCGCATTTAACCAATCTCCAAAACTTGATCTCTTGCGAGAAAATGTACCAAAATTATCGCGTGTACGTATTGCAACAAATCTCCCTGTTCAGTATGCTGCACTGGAATCACTTCGAGGCCCACAAGATTACATATCAAAATTTGTCTCTGAGCTCAAAAAAAGGCGTGATTATACCATCAAGAGATTAAATGAAATTCCCGGCATGAGCTGCTCAAATCCAAAGGGAGCATTTTATGCATTTCCAAAGATTGAAAATAACAAATATGGTTCTGACAAAGAATTTGTAACCGAGTTGCTCAAAGCAACTGGCATTCTCACAGTTCACGGGTCTGGATTTGGAACCCAGTATGGTACAGGACACTTTAGGATGGTTTTCCTACCTGATATTCCAATACTGCAGCAAGCTCTTGACCAGATTGAAGATTTTGTAACCTAGTATTGCCACGTTGTAATTTTTTTTGGCATGATCTCTATAATACAATCTGTCTGTGACAAGAGTTTTTGAGCAGACTGATTTCTCATACTTGAAAAATATCTAAGAAGTATCTTTTCTGCTATTTTGCATACCTCTGATTTTTTTATTATTATCTTGGCTTTTCCTGTTCCCATCACGCCAAATATGTCAGGTGATCGTATTCCGGTATCTATGCAAAATGACACTTGAGGATTTTTTTTTATGTTTTTTGCCTTTTCCGTATTTGTATTTGTTCCAATGTAAAACCTGCCTCTTGCATACATGTACCAGACAGGAACAATGTGTGGATTCCCGGATGGGCTAATTGTTGCAAGTCTTAGAATCTTTTGCGATTTCAGGAACTTATTCCTCATAAGTTTCTCCGCGTAACCCCAGTGTTATTAGAAACCCTGCTATTCCAAATATGCCAACTGAGATCTTCTCACTGGTGATATCCTGAGAGGTAAAAAAATCGGCAGTAAATTCTGGACCCCAAATAAACAGGTCTCGTATAATTGCAATTGCCCCTACTACTAGAAACAAAACTCCCATTGCAGTAAACCAGTTCTTTCTTCTGACTTTGCCCATGTTTAGCTAATTGTACGACAAACTAGATTATCTTTATGCCTGGATTCTTCATCTTGTTTTTAATCATTGCATTGAGAAGAATTGGGGTTGCAACTTCTGCCAAATATGAAAGAGAGCCAGGTCCTAATAATATCGGCCTTAGATTTCTTATCTCTGTTATTAGTTGACGAGTTATAGATATGGAATCTTCTGCATCCCCGCAAACAAAAATGTCAGAATCTAGTATCAATTTTGGATCTACCAGCTTTTTCTCTGAAACTGTATGAAATGCCGAAACCAATCTTGATTTGTTCTTCATGTGATTATGAACCAACTCAAATGCTGATGGTTTCTTGTCCTTAAACGAAATAAACTCAAAACCGACATCTGTCTTTGTTAATGGCACTATTGGTGATATCACAGTACAGCTGTCCTTTACGTTTGGCAAAAGCTGAGAGCATATTGCATCTATATTTTCATATGGAATTGAAAGCACAAGTACATCGCTTTCCTTTGCAACTGTGATGTTATCTTTTCCAGTTATTGTCCCCTTGAAAGTCGAATATTCTTTTTGTGCTAGGCTTGTATATTCTCTGGCAGCTTCTTCTGCTTTGCTTGATTCTCTTGATCCTATCAAGATGTCATGATTCTCGCACCATCTTAATGCAAATCCCTTGCCCATGCCTCCAGTTCCACCAATAATTCCAATCTTCATGAAATGAGGCACAGGTAATGTTATTATTATCTCTATTCAATAACTGCAATTATTCTTGGCACTAATTCTTTTCCTACGACACGGCCAAGCCAAAAATAATGTTGAACGAATCCTGGCAGGGCGCAGTAAAGGTTTTCCTCTTACCGATGTAGGAGTACAACAAGCTGAAAACATTGGAAATTTCCTAAGACCGCTTAACATATCAAAAATATATTCCAGTCCAATTGAACGAGCAGAACAGACTGCAAAAATAGTTGCAAACAAGGTAGGTCTTGATTGCACCATAGACCAAAGACTAACTGAAATAGATATGGGTTCATTTTCAGGAATGCATTATGACGAAATGTTTGCAAAACATGGAAATGTATTTCTTAAATTCTATCAAGGTCATCCAATAGTTGAAACAAATGG
This sequence comes from Candidatus Nitrosotalea sinensis, assembly GCF_900143675.1. Classification (NCBI taxonomy): domain Archaea; kingdom Thermoproteati; phylum Nitrososphaerota; class Nitrososphaeria; order Nitrosotaleales; family Nitrosotaleaceae; genus Nitrosotalea; species Nitrosotalea sinensis. Next base: position 106,554 of record NZ_FRFC01000001.1, on the reverse strand, counting down.
AATTGAAACATTTGCAAATGTAAAACAAAGAGTCCTGGATGCAGTCTCACAATATTCACAAAAACATGAAAACGAAACTATTCTGTTTGTCACCCACATGGATCCGATAAAATCTATGATATCTACAATTCTCCAACCAAAACCTGAATTATTGTATGAAATGATAATAAGAAATGCATCATTGACAATACTGAAAAATGAACAATCAAATTTCTCAATGGTTGCAATAAATTCCATGAATCCCGAGCGATACGCTAGCGAATAAAGAATAACATACACGCAAACTAACAGAACCAATATCTATGGGATGGCAAAATTATCTTTAGATTGAAATTACTTGTATTTGGATTGCTGCTTCTAGTCTCTGCAAGTGCTTTTTTAGATGAGGCATTTGCATTACAACTATCTACAGACAGGGAAGTGTATTCTAAAGGACAACCTCTCCTTGTGTACGGCCAAGGTTTACCAAATGAGCCAATTATAATACGATTGTTTGCACCAGATGGGACTATTGCCCAGTTTAACCAAATAAATGCAGATGAGACTGGCGCTTTCAGTCATATTCTAATCAAATGGCCAAATGCCACCAGCACATATTCTTATGGTACGTATTCTGTCGAAGCAATTGCCACAAAAGAGCAGGGAATATCAAAAAAAATTGATGTTAAATTTTCATCAAACTCATCTCTAGTCCAAGTCCCTCTACAAAGAATTGTGCTTGTATCTGTATTTGCACCGCAAACTGCCGCAATCAATCAAACTTTTAGAGTATTCATCCAAGTTACAAGTGATGGACTGCTTGTGGCAGGAAGTCCGGCCACACTACTTAGTTCATCACATGTTCACATGCCTGATGGAAGCGTAGTTAGTCTGTCTGATTCTATAAAGACTCTGCATCAAGGGCTGTTCTATGTAGATTTTACTCCTACACAGGAAGGCACATACGTATTTCACATAACAGCCAATAGCCAGGGCACTATAGCAAATGGATCTGTTGCAACTCTTGTTCTCAAACAAAGCATAGAGGGCATCTCTAACCAAATTCTAAAACTAAATGCAGTTCTGGATTCCACCTCTCAAGAACTAGACAAGTTAAAATCTGAAATTCAAGGATTTGGAAATGTACTGGATTCTAGTCAACAGTCAATCGCACAAGCAAACCAAAACCTAAACAAGAGTGTGAGTACAATGTCTGAATCTGTTAAAAATATTGATGATGCATCTACTCAACTAAACTCCTTGTTTCTTCCAGTTGTAGCTTTGATAGCAATAATTATTGCTCTGCAAATAACAATACTTGCTAGGCGACGATAGTTCACATGATGAAAAGCATCTCTGTCTCAAAAACAGGGATTTTACTGGTTTGCATATTGTTATTTTCTCTTTTTCCAAAAACAGCTATAGGATCATATGATACGGATCTCTTACAAAGTAATAATCCAGTTCAAAACAATTATCCTGTACAAACTGAACAAAAATCTGATCTCATAACCTTTCAGCCTGCATCCTCTCAGGAAATTATAAAAAGATACATTATTTTTGGTCACGGGCCTGCTAAAAATATTGTTTCACAGGCAAGTAACGTAATTTATGATGTAAATTATAATTCCGGTTCTTATGTCATTGGTTTTTTCAATCAATCCCAAGTCTCTAATCTTAAACTAAATGGATACAATGTAATTGAAGATCTACCTCTAGAGTTTGATTCTGTAAAACCTGATACTCCTGTTGCAGACGCATCTAGAATAGACACAATTCTTGGCTCAGACAAGGTTGTCTCCAAATATGGGTATACTGGAAATGGAATAAGAATTGGAATTGTAGATACCGGAACTGATTTTTCAAATCCTGATGTTCAGAGCTCTCTGGCTAGAGATAAAGACAATGTACCTGTCATGATAGATGCTGATGGCCAAGGCTTGGTATTGACAAACGCTACTTTTGTTGCAAATATCAACAGCAAGGGAATAATACAAAACTATACCAAAACCATTCCAAAAAATGTAACTTCGTTTGTTTATGTTACATCTAATGGCGTGTTTCTTAGCATGCATAAAAAAGACAAGGGGACATACATTCAGGTATACAATTCATTATACCCAAAGGGGGGAGTTCCTGTTCTAAACGGTACTGCATCAAGTGATTACAAAATTGGTAAAGACTCTAGGCACTTTATTGTTTCAAAGAGTGGTGTGTATCACTTTGGAATGGCATATGAGAGTGTATCCCAGGGGCAGTTTTTCAGGCTTCAATTAGTTCCAGTCTTGGTTGTTGACTCTATGATTCCTGGATTATATGATACTATAATTGCAGACATGTCTGATTCTTGGAAAGACTATAACAAATTTGACACCAACATCGTCCCAAAATATGATTTTGATTTTACTGATGAAACTCCAATAACACTGGGAGGCGGTCATGAAATTCTTGTCTATGATTCAAATCATGATGGACGTTATGATTATGATGCAGGAACAGTAGGTGCTCGTGTACTTGATGTCTATGGTGTGATAACAAATTCTTCTGTAATGGATAAAAAACTTGGTGCCATACGTGGTACACTTTTACCTCCTCTTGATCCACATGGAAACTTTTTTGGAATAATGTATGATTTTGGCGGTCACGGTACCGGAACTGCCGGTTCAATAACATCTGGAGGAAAACAAAGTTATGATGTATATGCAAACTCTACAAAATACAATATACGTGGAGTTGCACCTGGTGCAAAAATAGTTCCAATAAAAGCGCTATGGCTTGGTGATGCAATTTATGGATGGTTGTGGGCCGCAGGATTTGATCAAGAACAAAATCAATGGAAATACACCGGAAATACTAGAGTGGATATACTGTCAAATAGTTGGGGAATCTCTACTTTTCCTGCACTCCAATCTGCTCCTGGACTTGATGTGCAATCTCTATTGCTTGATGCATTATGCGTTCCTCATTCCCTTGATGTGAATTATCCTGGAGTGCTAGTAGTAAATAGTGCAGGTAATGCAGGACCTGGTTATGGAACAATAGGAACTCCTGATGCTGCGTCATTTGGAATCACTGTAGGTGCTGTTACCGATAATGTCTTTGTAGGCTATGGTCCATTTAAGAATCAACCTAGATTTGGCAACAGCACGTCTCATTATGGAGAAATATCTGGATTCTCAAGTAAAGGTCCATCTATTGTAGGAGACCCCAAACCAGATGTGATGGCAGTTGGTGAATATAGCTATATTCCAACATCCATAACTAGAACCGCTAAAAACAATACTGGGGAGTATGGACTGTTTGGCGGAACAAGTCTAGCAGCGCCGCTTGTTGCAGGTTCTGCCGCAATATTGATGGAAAGCCTCCGCGACAAACATATACCGTACAATTCTTTTACTGTTAAAAATATTCTAATGTCCACTGCCACTGATCTTGGAAATGATCCGTTTTCTCAAGGATCTGGATTGGTAAATGTTACAAGAGCTGTTGATTTTGTGTTAGGAAATAATGACACCTTTGAAGTTACAAATGATGCCTCATATGCTAACACAAAGAAAGTTTTGGATTCAGCTTTGCAATCTGTAAATTCTTCCTCTGTAGGCTTGAATAAAATACGACTTGCTGATACTACTATTCCTGAAACGTCTTGGTTTGCAGGAAGACTAAATCCTGGGGACAGAACTTCTGCTACTTTTACAATTGTAAATCCAACTAATCATACACTTGAGATTAGTATTAAACCGGAGAATCTGGCACTGATAAAAGCAGATGTCTATAACGGAACTACGCAGGTAAGGCTGCAAGATCCTCTGATATCAAAAACAGGAGTTTATAGACCAGACTATGTCCTGTTGCACGAAATTAAAAATTATACTGGACTTGGAGATTTCTTTGAGAAAACAAATCCTATTCCAAATGATGCCTCATTAATGATTCTAAATTTGGCACTTCCATTCTCAGATTTCATGAATTCATCTGCCAAAACATATGCTGATGACATGAAGATATCGTCACTGTATCTGTATGACTGGGACAAGAAAAATACAAACTCCACCCCTGTTTCAAGAGATTTGTCCCTGATTAACAGAGGTGGTTCATGGGGAACAGTACAGGAACTTCGAGTCACAAATCCTTCCGTACAAATAAAACATACTCCTCTCATAGGGGTGTACCCAGTTCCTACTCGATACTCATATTGGACAGGGGACACAAAGAAAAACTCTACATCTTCAAACTATACTTTGACTGCAAGTTATTACAAGCAAGTGCCATGGCAAGGAGTCTGGTTAGATTCTACAAATATTCAGGTAAAGGCACATCAGACAACAAAAGTAACTGCCACACTACTTGTTCCATCAGACGCAATACCTGGAGTCTATCAAGCATTCATCAACTTTTATGACAAGTCAAACAAAGTGCATGTCCCGGTCTCATACGGTGTATTAAAGAAACTGCAACCAAAAGATCTTCCCACTGTTATATCGGGCCAAGAAGGTAATGCACTATACGGTAACGGATATGTTGGTGGAGGATTTGACATGTCAAATAGGTATAATGCAGGTGATTGGCGTCAATATTATTTTGATGTTACCGACAAAACAATTAATTCACTTGCAATGACCCTGTCTTGGGAAGATCCAAATACCAATTTGTCAGTATTTGTAATAGATCCACAAGGAAAAATAATTCAAACAAATACTCCACCTGGAGTACTTGGACAATTTCAAGGATGGCCAACTGGCGACTGGCTTGGCCCCAGCACACCATTTAGCGAAGGTGGAGGATTTTATCCTATAAAAAATAAAGATGACACATCCACTGCAATATTTGCATCCATAAACCAAACGGGAGTATATTCTGTATTGATTCACACACCTCTGTTTGGAGGAAAATCAATTGCAGAACCTGTAACCATTACTGCAAAATTTTCTTCTCTATTTCCAATAGAATCTCCACCAGAATTAACTCTGAATATTCCGCTTTTTATTAACAATAACTATACTCTCAACCCAATAATATCGGGACAAAGTGTACAGGATCAGAAATATTTTCTTGATAACAAAGATCCACAAATGATAAGCAAATCAAACCTAATGAAAGATATTAAAAATTTGCCTGAGGGAGAACATGACATCAAATTTGTAATATCTGATACTGTTGGACATCAAATATCAAAAGAATTCAAATTTGTTATTGATAATACTCCGCCGCAAATACTGATCAAATCCCCTCAAAATAATTCTCTAGTTTCAGGCATGGTTCATATCGATTTAGATGTCAATGAACTAAACCCAGATCAAAAAAACTGGCTAGTTGTGCGTACTCCAAACCATGTCTTTACTGATATGAAAAATATTGATTTCAATACCACTTCTATTGCTAATGGGAATTATACGATAGGTATTACTGCAAAGGATAGGGCTGGAAATACTGGGATTGAAAATATAATGTTAACCGTAGATAACTCGAGTAACGTATCTAACACTGTTAAAAGCGATCAAAGTCTGACAACCTTGATCGAGATACTGGTTGGGATTGCAGTTGCCACTGTAGCAATCACTATTCTCTGGAAAAAGCTACGAATTTCGAAAAAAAGCTAGACAAGGTTTATATGCAAATTTTCAAGAACGGAGCTTTGGATGTCTGAGCAAGATTCTGCCAAGGATGCCCTATCACGTCGTGATTTTCTCAAATTACTTGGCGCTGCAGGAGTTGCTTTAACTTTTACACCTTTTGTTCCATGGGGAAAATACATGCCAAATCCATCCAATGCTTCTCTAGAGAAGGCCCAAGTTATACTACCTGATGGAACACAAGCAAATGTCAAAACTTTTCCAAAAAATCATTCTGAGGTTATCACTTATCCAAAAACAGGAGATTCTGTATTAGATCAAGAAGCATTCAAGAAATGGCAATTTATACGACTTCCCGAAGAACTCGGTGGAGACAAGGATGATGTGAGTGCCTTTAGGGTGTATAGTATGGTTTGTCTGCACTTGTGGTGTTTATGGAAGTACTGGCCGCAGGAAGGTAGAAAAAGAGGCGAATGTCCATGTCATGGAAGTATGTATAATCCGTTAAATGGCAAAGCATTTGCAGGTCCTGCTTCTCTCCAAGCTGCTCCTTCAAATGTATTGGCAACTCTCTATCTTGAAGCTGATAATGATGGTAATTTATGGATTAAACCAGCTGTATGGAATGTTAACGAAAACGGTGTAGTGGGATATGGTCGTTTCCTTAAAACGTAGAAACGGTCTAGTAGATTTCTTCTACTGGATTTGGGACGGACTTGAAAGAACTGTATTCATTGGTACAAAATTCTCGTTTCCAGCCAGATTTGTAAGTCCATTTGGATTCTTGGGAATGCTGACATTTGTAATATTTGTGATTCTCGGAATATCTGGCGCATTGTTGATGTTCTATTATCAACCTATATTGGATAGGGCGTGGGACAGTGTTGCCAAAATTAATGATACTGTACCATATGGCTTTATGATACGTAATATTCACTATCATGCTTCAAATGCAATGGTGCTTCTTGCAGTACTTCACATGTATTACCAATATTTCAGTGGAAGATACAAGATACGAAATGAAATAATCTGGGTTACCGGTGTAGTACTTGGTACTGTAACAATCTTGGAAGCATTTACTGGATATGATATTATATTTAGTGAAAGAGCAGAACTTGCAATCAGTATAGCGGCATCTCTTACAAACTCGATGCCAGTTGTAGGGCCAACCATAAGGGACGCCATGTTCGGTTCTGGATTTGCCGACTTTATTCTCAGGTTCTATACAATGCACGTATTCCTATTACCTATAGTGATGCTTGGATTGATGGCAGTACACATGCCGAGATTCCTTGTATTTGATGTTCCTATGGTGATGGCAATAGCAGGAGCAATATTCCTAACAGGAGGAGTCTTCCCAGTAGATCTGGGTTCCAAGTTTGAACCTACGGTACCTCCTGGTATCACGGTACCTGAATGGTATCTTACTGGAATCTATGCATTCCTTAGAACTCAATATGACAAGTTTGTAACGGGTGTGCTGTGGCCAGGTGTGTTCATTGTAGCCATAGCTATGACCCCGTTCATTGATAGATACAAAAAATTCTCATGGAAGGACAGGCCAATAGTTACAGCATTTGGAATTACAGGTATAGCACAAGTTATGGTAACTACCTATTGGGGATTCTATATCACACCTGATACTACAAAACCACTTGTTGCAAGACTTGTAATCGATCCGATCTTTTTCTACTTGGTAATGTTGTTGCTGGTTCCAATTGGCTTTGGATTCTCTTACATGATGATACTGCTTGCAAAAGAATCTGAAAGAAAGGCAAAGCTAGCAGCTTCCAAGGCTCCACATAGATCATCACCAATTAATCTATCTGGCAAATGGATAAACTGGCTTATTGTAGGCCTATTGGCATTTCAAGTGTATCTGAACATTGCTGCATATAATGCGGCATTAAGTGGCATGAAGAACTTTGCACTATTTCTAACAGGTTTAATTCTGATGGTCTTTGCTGGCATGTTCCATCTCTACAGGCATGGATTGAATGAAGCAAAGAAGATTCCTACACCGCCACCCGCAGAATCTGAATCTCCAAAACCACTTGACAGTAAAGAGTAATTTTTTATTTTTCTATATCGTATCTGCAAATTTGCTTTGTATAGCTTTATAAGGCAACAAGCAAAATTGAAAAATAGTTGAGCCTACCATCATCAAGTCACGCGTATGGAATAGGATTGATTGCAGTTATTGTAGGTGCTGCCATTGGAGTTTCTTATTATCAACTTTATTTCATTCCTGAACTTAATGCAAAGCCAATAATCCCGGACAAAATACTTCATCCTGGAGATACTACAACAATAATTATCGTTCCAGGTGCAGAAAATCAAGCACAAGACCAAAACTTTGTTCCCAAAACCACAAAAGCACAACTTGGAGTAAATAATTTAGTAATATGGAAAAATACTGGTGACACAGCCCATACTGTTACGCCTGATAAACCATTTAAAGATCAATACAGTGGCGACTTTGGATCTCCGGGAGTAATCAAACCAGGTACTAGCTACAAATTTGTCTTTACTCAAGAGGCAGTGATTCCATATCATTGTGAACCTCATCCCTGGATGAAAGGGCAAATAACTATAGAGCACGGTGCATTAACATCTTAGTACTCGAGCCTGATTTTTAGGGCATTAAATTTCCGAAAATTACGTCACTTTCAATCTCTTTATGTTCTTGAATTACGGATGCCCTAAATTTTATCTCATGCGTCTCTTTTGGTTCAAATTCTATCGAGGCGGTAAATTCAGCTACATTATTTGGCATATCATTCTTGTTGATAAACAATCTTGAAAGATTCTGAGTTATCGATTTGTTATTGTATGATCTGTATACTATGAGTTGATTGGAGCCTAAAATTTGGGTATTTACAACCACTCCGTCATACCTTCCAGAATAATTCACTTGAATTTTTCCCTTGATTATCTCATGAGCCTTGAATGATAATTTTTCCAATTTTATTTCGATTTCCTTCATACTTTGTTGTTTGGATAAAGATAATTAAATTGTTGTAACATATGCGACTGTCTCATCGGCGGTATTGTTTAAAAAACCCCTCTTGACATTTATCTTGATGTCTCTTTGTAATGTTATTCAAAGTAAAGATTTAACGGTAAAACAACTTATCAAACCGATCGAATTCACGGCATCTTTTTCGAAACCATGGTTAGTAAAATGCAATGATGATCAGCAATATGTTTTGAAATTTTTTAATGGTAGTGATGATACGTTGGCAAATGAATTTCTCTGTAATAGGATTGCTCAGGTAATGGGACTAACAGTGCCAGAAATAGCCGTTGTTTCTATTGAGAAAGAAAATGTACAAAGAATTAACGTAAATAGAAAAAATCTAAATGAATATCAGATCTCTCCAGGCAAATACTTTGGAACTAGGTTTATTGACAGTACGTATACATTAGAACATGAGATCTATAGGAAACTGAAACCATCTACAATTAAAAATATACGTGAAGTACCAGGAATGATTGTTTTTGATATCTTTATACAAAATATTGATAGACTAAAACAAAATGTGCTAATACATATGCTGCCAAAAAGACAACTGACCTTTGAGTATGTGTTGATAGACCATGGTCATTGCTTTGGAGGCTCAAACTGGAATGTAAATACCATGAAAGATTTTCAATTCGATCTACTTAATATTCATTGGAAACATGATCTTTTCATTTATGATAGTCAATTCAAAGATTATGTAGAAAAATTACAAAATTTGGATAAAAGATTTTTCAAAGAAGTAATTGATGAAATACCAGTGGAATGGAAGAAACAACCTCATGAATGTAATGAATTTGTAAATGCTCTTTCTTCCATGGATGCAAGTAAGATATTGCCTCTACTAAAGAAACATAAACGAGAATTACTTGTTAAAAATTTGAGAACTAGAATTCCTAAATTTGATCAGTGCTTGTCCTTTATCGATGATGTGAAAAACAAATATCACGATCTTGCTAACTGATTAATATTAATTCAAATATACAGAATAAATGAAATCTTCATTATTGGTTATGAACAACTATTGTTAATTGTGACTTTGAATAGAATTAAAATGAATCTATCATCCACAATATTGTCGTACATGTGATAATTTTTCAAAATAATCAACTGTTGAAAATGTATTTACATTCATTTTGGAATGCAAAAAAGAAAATAATGCTCTTTTTTCATTTGTGAATTTTCTTTATAATGTGGATGATTCACACGGTGAATTTGATAAAGAGGACTCAAAATATTCTTAATTTCTAATCCTATGATGGATGAATGTATTTCAATGAAAATGCTAGGCCTGTATTTTTTTATAGTTTCTGACGCACCCTTTATCACATCAAGCTCAAATCCCTCTACATCTATTTTCATAAAATCAGGTTTCATTATATCCATGCTGTCTATTTTTTCACAATCTATTGTGACATTTTCAATTAATTTGCCCCACATGTTTTTTATCGCTCCTTCATATGCGACTAATTGACCTGATCTCCAAGGAATTTCTCTTTTCTCCATGATCAGTTTTCCATCATGATCGCTGATTGCTACATTTAAAGTGTGAATTTTTTTGTTTCTAGATGTATTCCTTTTTAATTTTTTATATGCTGAGGAGGGCTCAAAAGCATACACATTATCAAAATTTCTGCTCATAATGATGGAAGTGTAACCCATGTTGGCACCTATGTCATAACATGTTTTTCCTTCAAACATAAGTAACATCATGTTGATTGGCTCGGGGTCTAGATTATAGATCTGTGGTAATAGTAAGATGCATTTGAGATTGTATAGAATATAGTGGTACCACCAGAAACGAAATGCTGTCCTTAAGCTCTGTGTTGATTTATATCTAAAATAGAAGGCTATTGGAGAAAAAATCAGCGATACTAATCTATTTTTACGCTTAGTCAATCCGTTATAAAATATCTTGTCATAATCAAATTGATTCATTATTGCCTTTCCATCCCATCTTACCATGCTGTAATGGGTGCCTCCTGTGTTAGTGATTACACATTTGTAGCCTGAGATCTCTACTATTTGCTTCAGAAACTTGTCTTCATACACATGAAGTATTTTTGGTATCTTAATCCATTCTGGTATTGCATCAAGTCTAATCAGCGTATCATGTGTACCTCCACGTTGCTCAAATTCATGTTTTAGATATCCTTCATAATCAAAATCTGAAGCCTTTTTTGGTGGATATTTTTTTTGGTACCACTTGTCGTATTTCTTGTCAAGTTTACGTCTGATCAGTTTGTCTATGTTGAACCTCGGTATGTTGACGGAATTAAGATAATTAATCCAATTCTTTCGCGTATCATCATGGTCCCAATTTATGCCCCATATCATACCTACATTTGGATCATTCATGTATTGTGATACATCCGACCACCATCCATCATTTAGTACAAAATCATCATCAACAAAACATATCCAATCAAAGCCTTTTTTCCGTGCATCATCGATGCATATCTGACGACCTTCTGCTCTGGTCTTCCCATCTTTTATAATGTGACATGGAAAATCACCCATTTCGCGTTTTATGGCGTTTATGCAATCAGAAAACTTGGGATGATTCCTATTTGTGATAACATACACTCCTACTTTTTGTGTTGTTTGCAATGAACGTATCCAACATGCGTGGGTATTTATGAGTCATATGAAAAAATGCCATTCAACATAATACGCTTGTAAAAACCCTGATTTCTATGTCTGATTTTTTGTATTCTATGTGGTGAATTTTGATCAAAAAATAGCCTGGGCTCGTAGCACACGTAATACGGGCCCGAAGGGCTTCGATCCCTTGACCACTGGATTAGAAGTCCAGCACTCTATCCAAGCTGAGCTACAGGCCCAAATATCGGGCAATTGGTATCCATATTAAGGGTTTACAGCCAACTTTTTTTGTTAAGATCTCTTTCCATCTTGAAGAGAAATTGTTGTGAGTATCCTGCATATGGACCGAAATATTTCACAATATCATCATGAAGTTTTTCGTATTTCTTTTCCGTCAATGGTTTTTCTGATACGTCACAAAAAATGTCTTTGTAATATTTTAACAAAATTCTTTGAGTCCATCTATCAATTGGAAATGCCTCTAATTTATCTAAAGAAAATAACGCAATACAATCTGCAACCTTATTTCCTATCCCGAGAATATTCTTAAGAGATCGTATGGCAGTTTGATAATCTAACTTTCGCAACTCTTTGAAATCTATCTTGTTTGAATTAACCGCAAGAGAAGCTTCTTTGACATATTTTGCTCTGAATCCTAATCTGCAATCTAAGAGCTCATTCATTGTGGCATTTGCAAGTGTCTCTACTCTTGGAAATGTGTGGAGTTGATATTTTCCGAATTCTTTTTTTACCCCAAATTTTCTACACAAATTTTCTAGCATGGATTTGATATTTTGTATTGATGAATTTGACGAACAGATAAAAGATATGTAGCATTGAAAAGGATCCTGCCTTATCAACCTCAAACCTGAAGATTGTTTGATTGCATCTCTTACTGTTCTGTCTGTGCTAATGTTTTTCAATATTTTTTCTAAATTATCATCTCTTCTTAAAAAATTATCAATATTACCTGATGATTTGAGGCTGTAAGGCTTTTGTCTTAATATCATGATATCTTGGCCGTCTATTCCTACCCATTGTTCTCCAATCTTGTTCCATAAAAACACCTGTCCACTATTAATGGTAGTTTCTATGTTGATTGAATCTGTCTTCTGCATCTTATACTGTTATTGTTTCGCCTGCATCTGGCGCATAAGCGTCAAATCCAAATTTCGTATGCAATTCTTCAGCAAATTTTGTACAGGAATCCTTATCACCATGAATCGTGAGTACTTTGGGGTTTCCTTTGATCTTCTTCATCATTTCGAAAAGGGAATCTCTATCTGCATGACCTGAAAACTCAAACTGTCTTACCTCTGCTTCGCACTTGAATTCTTTTCCTCTAGTACTCACTTTTCCAGTGTCCAATAACTTTCTTCCCGGTGTCCCTTCACCTTGATAAGACACTAATGCTATCCCATTTCTCTTGTCTGCTGCCAGGTGTTGTAAATAAAATACTGCAGAACCTCCGACCAACATGCCTGCAGGTGAAATTATTACTGATGGCTCATCTAATGCATTCTTTCTTTCTTTTTCTCCCTTTATCCAAACTGCCTGATGCACAGCATCCGAAAAAACTTTTGAATCTCGCAAATATTCTGGATAGTTCAGCATTATCTCATTTACTTTAACTGCCATACCGTCCATTACCACTCTATGTTTGAATCCTACACTCTTGAGTACACATGCAATCTCTTGAGATCTCTCTACTGAAAAAGCTGGCACAAAAAGGGAGCCTTTTCTATCTAACACATCGTATGCAAATTCTATGAATTTTTCCTCTGATTCTTTCCTAGGCATCTGGTTTGTTTGTGAATAGGTACTTTCTGTTATGACCATGTCTACTTCGCCAAAATCAAGATCTGCTTCTCTTAGCATTCTTGATCCTCGTGGATTGATATCTGCAGTATAAAACAATCTCTTATTTTCAGATTCTACTAGAACTGATGCTCCTCCTAAAACATGACCTGATTCAAGCAGTTGAAAAGAGGCATTACCGCGCTCAACTTTTTCTCTGTATTTTATTTCACGTGCATGCATCATCATTTTTGATACACTTTCAAAATCATATGGAAGTTGATTTTTCTGTATTCGTATCATATCTTCAATCAATAATCTTGACAAGTCAAACGTTGGAGATGTGGCATAAACATCAGTACTTCCATTCACAAAGAGTGATGGCATATTCCCAGAATGGTCCAAGTGAGCATGAGTTATTATGGCCGCATTAATCTCATGTGGATTAACTGCAATTGGGTATGGCGTTTCTTTTTTTAATTCTACTCCATAATCTAATAGAAAATTAGCCCCATCACAATTAACTTGGAACGCTGATCGGCCGACTTCCTTGGCAGCCCCTAAAACTCTTACTTGCAAGAATTCAAAACTTTTCCAAAGTACTTTTAAATCTTTAGCACCTGATCTCGTGACATATCATATTGATTGTATAATTTACAAAAGACTTAATTAGATCAAAAAAAAATGATCCGAGTATGGGTAGAACTTTTGAACAATGGTGGAGTACAATCCCAAAAGACCTCAGAGACAAAGTTCGAAGAGGCGATGAAGGAAACAAACCATTATTGAATCAAATAAACTGGATTTGGGTTCACAATATGATGAATCAGAAGGGAGATCTAAATCCTACATCTGCGGAATTGCTTGACTGGGTAACATCAGGCCAGATTGAAGCAATGCGCCAACTAAAGAAGTAAAATATCATTTATACCTTCTTTTTGTTTTTCTTTTCTTTTTGAAATTGAAACAATTCTATAACTCCGTTATGAATTTTGCAGATCATTTAAATAGCAAACGATGAATGATCAAAAACAGAATGCCAATCGCAATTCTTCCAGACGTTGATGAGCAGAGATGTATAGGTTGTGCACTTTGTGTAGAAATCTGTACTTCTCTCGGCCCAGACGTTCTTCGTGTAAAACCAGTAGATGGTTGGAAGAGAGGTAAAGCATTTGTATTTTATCCAGAAAGATGCATCTCAGACGGAGCATGCATCGGTGTATGCCCAACAAAGGCAATCTTCTGGATGAGACCAATGACTTACACTCCAGGTCAACCAGTACCTCTACACAAGAATGGTATATTCGTAAAAGGCTGGGCAGAAGACGCCGCACTATAAGCGGATCTATTCTCTTTTTTATTATTTTTTCATATTGAAAAATTTAATTTTTGTTTTCGCACCTTTTGAGTGATGTTTCAAAAATTCATCCTGTACCGCATAAATGTATTTGAACTGATTGTGTTTTAGAAACATTTTCCATGTTTTGGTAAATTCTGGAAATTCATCATGCTGTGATTCAGAGTCTGCCATGACATAATGGGCAGCTGGATAAATGTCTGATATCTCTACTGGGATAATTCCAAGATATTTGTTATATTGACAAAATTGTATATCGTCTATTTTGGCAGAGAATTTTTTTCTTAATTTGTTATACTCTGATGAGGTATAAAATGGCCTCATTCCACCGTCTGGCATCATAACTAGAGTTTTTTTCTTTGTTCTAAATTTGCGAACAATTGTATGGAATCTAAAAATCTCAGGTCTAAATTGGTCTTCCTTGGAAAAAAGAAACACGGCATTATCTTTGTACCTAGGAGTAGTTTCTGTAAAATATGATGTATTTTTAGTAAATATTGGCATGCTTTCAAATAATTTGGGATGTGCCCTTGCTTTCCGTATTGTGTATTCCCATAGTCGTCCTTCATGAATGGCTTCTTTTACTCTGTCTACTTCTGCTTTTATCGCATATAGATTATGTAGTGCTATTTTGTTAGTCCTTTCATCTTTTTCCAAAGATTGCATTTCCTTTGGCTTTATCTTGACACAAACCTCACAACTGCAAGAAAAATACGCAATTTCAGATAGATGTGCAGTACTATCCTCCATGATGTATCTATCATGTTTTGCATATAGCATGTATGATGCAGAGTCAAATGTATCACAACCAAGTGCTACTGCAAGTGGTATGGTGAGTGGATGACCTGCTCCAAAGAGATGTAGAGGAATGGAATCCGGAATATTTTTCTTTGCAGTTATTATCATCCTTGCAAGCAAGTTGTACTCGTATGACTCCATGAATTCTACAGGGCTTCCAAGAGCCAACATCTGAAAACCATCATTCACCAGTGCTCTAGTAGATTTCTTGACAAGATCAGAATATTCACTACCTTGTATGGGACCTACCCATATCTGCCCATTGGGATCTCTTCCATCTAGAGTTTCTTTTGATACTTTTAGTGTATGTTGAACATATTCGACTGCCTTCTTTTTTGCAAGTCCTAGTCCCGTAGGTCTATCTAAAGGAATTGCGATGTCTGTACCTATTCCTTTTTCAAAAGCTGCGATTTTTTTATAATCAACATCTATGTCGCCATATTCTAAAACCTGGTATCCTCCAGAATCTGTCATGACTGCCCCGTCATAATCAATTATCTTGTGTATGCCTTGTCTTATTGCTTCGTCACCATATCTCTTTAATGTGATATATGCATTTGTTATGACCAGATCAAATCCCATTTCTCTTAATTTTCTGGCAGGAATTTTTTGTTTTACTGGGTGAATGACTGGAACAAATGCGGGCGTTTCAATTTTACCATGATTTGTATGTAGTATGCCAATTCTTGCTGCAAGATCTGTTTTTTTTATCTCAAACATTTTACATTATGGCTTGATATGACGTAATTTGAATCTAGTATGGGAAAAATCTCTTCATATCTCCTTTCTTGAGAACCACTTGTAGCCAATTAATGGTATCATCTTTTCTATCTCCTTTGAAAATTGATTCCACTTTTTTCAACGTTGACGAAATTGTTCTATTGCTGGTATCGACTTGAAATGTTTTTGTTTTACCAAATTTCCGTATTGTATCATAGTATATGATATCTAGTATTTCACTACCTGTATTTTCAAGTGATTTCTTACTACTGTATTTTCTTGCCTTGTATACTGATTGGAGCTTGTATGGATTCTTTCTTAATACTATTACAAGTTGAACATTTTTTGGTGATATTGCATATGGAGCAAGATGTCCTACTAAAATAGAATCTTTAGATGCTTGTCTATCTATTATTTTTTTTAGTTTTTGAGTGTCTACGTCAAGAACTCCATCGATTTTCTTAAAGATTTTATTTTCTATCACAACTTTGTTGATATCAATTATTTCAAGATCCATCTTTCTTGCAATTAATCTTGCTATGGTGTGCTTCCCTGTGCCTGGATTGCCTGTTATTATTTTCAATACATGATTGTAAATTGGATTGAAAATAAACACTTTTGGAATACTAATAAGAGCACATGTCGGACATTATGCATGCAAATTGGGCTTCTGGGGAAAACAAATGTAGGCAAATCAACATTCTTTTCAGCTGCTACCCAAACAACTGCGCAGATTGGCAATTATCCTTTTACTACTATTGAACCTAATGTAGGAATTGGATATGTAAAAACTGATTGTGCCTGTAAACATTTTGCTATATCTCATGCTCACCCATTATGTATTCATGGAACTAGATATATCGCAATAAAGATAGTCGATGTGGCAGGTCTTGTTCCCGGGGCTCACGAGGGAAAGGGTCTTGGCAATAAGTTCCTTGATGATGCCAGAACATCTGAAGTTTTGATTCACGTGATAGATGCATCTGGTTCTACTGATATACAAGGACAGTCAGTGCCAGCTGGAACTCATAATCCACTAGAGGATGTGCAATTTGTAGAAGATGAATTTGATCAGTGGATGAAACAAATACTTCAACGCGAATGGCAAAAACTTTCAAGAGAGTTAGAAAGCAAGAGTGGAAAGGTAATTCACGCGATATCACAACGATTCAGTGGACTTGGAATTGATGAATATGATGTAGAATATGTATTACATAACCTAAATCTACAATCTAAGAAACCGCATGATTGGAACGAAAATGATATTGATGTATTTGTTAGAACTCTTAGAAAAAGAACCAAACCCATCATCATTGCTGCAAATAAATCTGATCTTTGTCATGATCTGAATATTATCAATGAATTGCAAAAAATACATCCGACCATAGCATGTAGTGCGGAAACTGAACTACTTCTCAGAAAAGCAACCAAAAATGGAATTATAGAGTACCTTCCAGGGGACAAGTCTTTTAAAATAAAAGATGGCATAACTCTAAATTCTCAACAGCAAAATGCGCTTGAATTGGCACAAAAAGTAGTATCTAAGTTAAATGGAACCGGAATACAACAAACGCTTGATTATGCATGTTTTAATCTGCTACAACTAATTACGGTATTTCCTGTAGAAGATGAAACAAAATTAACTAATAAGAACGGTGAAGTACTCCCAGATGCAAAACTTCTTCGACCAGGTTCTACTGCAAAAGACTTGGCACAATCTATACACCAAGATCTTGCTAAAGGATTTCTTTTTGCAATTGATGCTAAAACAAAACAAAGAGTAGGTGCTGAACATGTACTCAAAAATGGTGATGTGATAAAAATTATGTCAACTCTTAGCAGGGGATAAAATGCTCAGTCTTGGAATTGAAAGCACTGCCCACACATTTTCATGTGCCATCATAGAAAAAAATGGAAAAAAAGTTCGAATATTATCTGATGTAAGAAAGATCTATCGACCACCTGAAGGGGAAGGAATACACCCTAGAGAAGCATCACGACATCATGCTGAAAATTCTCCTAATGTGCTTTCAGAGTGTCTTGATAAAGCCCAGGTAAAGATTAACGATCTAAACATTATATCATATGCCGCAGGTCCTGGACTTGGGCCATGTCTGAGAATTGGAGCAATAGTGGCAAGATCACTTGCTTCGTATTATGACATTCCAATATACCCAGTAAATCACGCATTGGGCCATATTGAACTTGGGAAGATGCTGACAGGTGCAAAAGATCCTCTTGTCTTGCTTGTTTCAGGAGGCCATACTATGATACTAGCTTTTCTTTCACAAAAATGGCGAGTCTTTGGTGAAACGCTTGACATTACAGTAGGGCAATTACTAGATCAGGTTGGGAGATATGCTGGATTTGCATCACCATGTGGCCCAAAAATTGAATCTCTTGCATTGTCATCAAAACACTACATGCCATTACCTTATGTGGTAAAAGGAAATGATGTGTCATTTTCTGGTTTACTGTCTGCCACTAAAAGAATAATTCCAAAAGGAATCGAATCAGCTTGCTTTTCATTACAAGAAACTGCATTTTCTATGATGGGAGAAGCAGTAGAAAGGGCTCTTGCATTTACAGGAAAAAAAGAACTACTTGTTGTTGGAGGAGTTGCAGCAAATAAGAGATTGTCTGATATACTTACAAGTATTTGTAAAAGACATGGCTGCAAATTCTTTGTTGCACCTAAAGAATATGCTGGGGATTGTGGATCTCAAATATCTTGGCTAGGGATCTTAGAATCGTCAACAAAACCTGGTGAAGATCTTGCAAATACTTTTGTAAAACAATCTTGGAGACTTGATACAGTAAAAGTTCATTATTAGGGTGTATACTTAGACATAGCTTCCTTTACGTCTTTTTCCCATTTTCCTGTATTGTATACTCCGAACTTGTATGTTTTCTCATCTTTGTCTGTCTTAATCTTTATCCTCACTTTTTTTATTAATCTGCCCTCTTTTGCTACTTCTGTTATCTGATTAAGGTTTGCTTCTAGGATTGTTTTTCCAAACCTCTTTGAAAAATCAATTATTCTTCCTTCTGTTTTATCAAAGGCAATTCTCTTGTTTGTTAACGTAAGAATTCCTGGACCTAGAGAATCTTCAGAGCAATCTTCCTGTGTTATGCGCTTCTCATCTGGATCCATACTGTTGTTTTTCTATTCTGCATTATAATTGTATATTTGTAAACTATCTGACAAACGTATTCTTCACAAAAATACAATTTTAACTTAAATTATGTTTATTTTGTCTTAATTTTATTGAAACTTATCAAAAAAGGTGCAGAAGCAGATATCTATTTGGCATCTTGGAATGGGCAAACCTCAATTTTGAAAATAAGAAAAAAGAAAGAATATCGTATTGATTCTCTTGATCAACGAATACGAACACTACGAACTATTCGGGAAGCAAGATTAATTTCCGAATCCAAATCTTTTGGGATTACTACACCGATTGTTTATTTTGTTGACGAGAGAAAATGCATGATCTATCTACAGTTGATACACGGAAAACTGGTTAAAGATCTGCCTCCTAAGAAAATCATCACGATATCTACAGAGATTGGAAAACTGATTGGAACCCTTCACAAAAATGGCATTATGCACGGAGATCTGACCACTTCGAATTTTATTCTCTCTAAAAATCGCTTGGTAATACTTGACTTTGGTCTGGCTCAAAAAACTGACAAAATTGATGACTATGCAATTGATCTACGATTATTCAAAGAGGTCCTAAATAGTGCTCATGTCCAAATTATGGAGGATGCATGGAGTTCATTTGTAAACGGATACAGAATTATGCTTGGAACACATGTCACAGAAAAGGTCGTAAGTCAGGTCTCCATCATAGAGAGTAGGGGTAGATATGCAAATGTCATATGATGTCTTTTTTGTAAGCTCAAATAAACACAAATTTGAAGAAGTTGAAAAGATTGTATCAAAATTTGGCCTAAAATTGGGATTGCTGAAATTACATCTGCAAGAAATACAGGCAGGTGATCTTGAAGACATTGCAAAACATAAGGCAATTCATGCTTTTTCTTTATGTTCTAAGCCTGTGATTGTAGAGGATGCAGGACTTTTTATAAAATCGCTACATGGATTTCCGGGACCATATTCATCATATGTTTTTGATACAATTGGTAATGATGGAATTCTTAAACTATTAGATGTCAAACGAGATGCGATATTCAAATCAGTCATTGCATACTGTGAAAGATCTGGTGTTGTTCACTTGTTTGGTGCGTCTGTTTCTGGAATTATATCTAGAAAAAAATATGGAACAAAATGGGGATTTGATCCAATATTTATTCCGCGCGGGAAAAATAAACCGTACTCTAAACTTGCAGAAAAAAATCAAATATCACATAGATATCTAGCGTTGGAGAAATTCTCTAATTGGTATCTGAATAAGAAGAAATCCAACGATCTGTGAATCGTTGTTGATTTTGTAACACCACTATTCTTGAAATTTCACTTTCATCCATGATTGAATATGTTTTACTTTCTCTTGATAGTTTGTCTACAAAATCTCTTACTTCTGCTATGCTCAGAGAATTTGAATATTGTAATCTGTTAGTTGATCTGCCTACATGCATGTATGATTTTATTTCTATAAAGTGTACATTGGAGCGATTTATCATCTCTGAATATGAAGGAATTAATTTTTCATCGGAGTTGTAATCTTTAATCAGGGTAAATCGTAATACTGTTCTTGTGTCAAGTTCTGACAAAAGTTCAAGACTTGTATTCCATCTTTGCCAAGCATCTTGATATTTTGGCCTATTTACTAATGCAAATATCTCTTGATTCGGTGCATTTGTAGACAAATACAACTGTGTAGGCAATGCGTTCTCATCTCTTAACCTCTCTAACATTTCTGGTTCCTGCCCATTTGTTACTAGAAATATTGACTTTGTATTCTTGAGACTCTTTAGATATTTTATAAGATCAGGTAGTTGTGGATACATTGTAGGTTCTCCTGATAATGAAATGGCATAATGACTTGGAAGTAACGATTCATCGAGTTTCTCCTTGTTGCTTTTTGGATCACCGTAATGACCCATGATCAACTTGTTTCTCTCTTCCATTAAATTGACCATGATAACTTCTGGTGGCGCAACTTTCTCAACTGGCATCTTCATAGCACTGTAAAACTCCATTGGTCTCCAACAATACACACATCTGTTTTCACAGAACATCCCAGCTGGTGAAAATTCCATGCATCTATGTGTAGAAATTCCATAAAACTTGTGCTTGTAACATTGACCTTCATCTTTGAATGATTTTTTTGTCCAATGACACAGTTCCACTGTAGCGTGATCTGAAACTCCGTACTTTGCTTTCTTCAGCTGGCCTAAAATCAATGGCTTGATCTGAATGAATTCATTATCAACCTCAAGAGTCTCTCCAGAACAACTCATGGTCAACTAGATGTTTGCAGTGGCTTAAATAAATCTAGATGGGATTCTATTTCAGGAACGATACACATGGAGCATTTTCCATTGGAACACAAAGAACTGTACCTAGGTATATCATGGCATAAAATACCACACCTGCAGCGATTCCCATGGAAACCCACCACATTCTCAACTTCATAATTGCGGATAGTTTTTCTGTTGCTAATAAACCTAACCTTGATTTTCATCAAACATTTGATGACAATATGCAATACAAAGATCTAAAGTAATCCTGATCTGATCTTGTATTCACAAAACTATCTTATATTACATATTGGTAGGTCATTACATGAATGCTGCAAGAATAGTCAAAGTGAAAGAACCTTTGGAAATTCAATCTCTTCAAACTCCTACTCCGCGTGGTTCTCAAGTTCTTATCAGAGTAGAATCTGCCGGTGTGTGCCACAGTGATATACATCTCTGGGATGGTGGATATGAAGGTCCTGCAGGCTCATTTATGAAAACCACTGATAGGGGTGTAAAATATCCGTTGACTCCTGGACATGAGGTAGCAGGAGTAGTAGAAAGCATGGGTGAAGATGTGGAAGGATTTGTGAAAAATGAAAAAGTCCTAGTATTTCCTTGGATTGGAGAAGGTTTGTGTCCTGCTTGCAGGGTAGGTGAAGAAAATCTTTGTGATAAACCACGATCTTTGGGAGTGTATAATGATGGGGGTTATGCTGAATATGTACTTGTTCCAAGTTACAAATATCTTGCAAAAATAAATGATATGGAAACTGATGTATGTGCACCGTTATCTTGTTCAGCTCTTACTGCTTATGGAGCAATTAAAACAGCTAAATTGAATCCTGATGATAATGTAGTAGTTGTTGGCGCTGGGGGCCTTGGATTGATGGGAATCCAATTGGCAAAAGCAATTAGCGGTGCAAGAATAATCTCACTTGATGTTAATGATGACAAGTTGAAAATAGCAAAACAAAGTGGTGCCGATGTTGTTATCAATTCAACAAAAGAAGATCCTGTAAAAGCAATAATGGAATTGACAGGTAACTTGGGTGCTGATGCTGTAATTGATTTTGTAAATGCCACTAAATCTGTTGAAACTGATATGCAAATACTACGACGTAGAGCACGTGTAGTTCTCGTGGGTCTTTTTGGTGGTTCTTTGCAACTGAATCTAGTTACTATGCCTACTAGAGCATACAAAATTATGGGCTCATACACTGGCTCTATGACGGATATGATTGAATTGATCTCGCTTGCACGTAGGGATATAATAAAACCTGTTATCTCAAATAGATTCAAACTCAATCAAGCTACCGAGGCACTAACAATGCTAAAAGAAGGAAAGATAATTGGTAGGGGAATTATCAATCCCTAAACTATTGACATAACTGATATCTCTTCTATTGGCTTGATTGCGTTAAGATTAATACTGGATTGACAACGATTTTCTTTATGTGGCCCTTGTAGTACAGTGGCGAGTATAGGGGACTGTGGATCCCCGGACAGGGGTTCGATTCCCCTCAAGGGCCTTTATTTTTGTAATATTGCAAGGACTGAATTATTGATCAAAATATGCCGAACTTGCTTGATTCCATTTCTTCTTTTATAGCTAACTTGACTTTGAGATTTTTTTGCATCACCTTATCGGTTAGCCATGTCAAAAACTTGTGTTCCATTCCCTTCCCCTTTATTTTTTCAAAATCTGGTCCCATCTGATCTGATAATTTTTTTACAAGTGACTTGTTTACACAAACCACGTAGAAATGCCATCCAAAAGCAAATTCTGAATCTGTCACTATGAAATCATTTTCACCATGAACCATCTTCTCTACGCTGTCTAGTGTTGAAATGATTGCCTTGCTAGTATTTTCATAGTCTATTGCTGATACATTGATGTTTATCCTTTCTTGCATGCTGTATGCTCTATGGTATTCTGCAAATAAAAGCATGACTGAGATGTTGTCTATTTGAGAAGGTGTTCAACTTCAATGTTGAAAAATGTCTTAAGGATTCCAATGTAGCTTTTCACAGGATCTGGTATGTCGTCCCCACAGGCAACTCCAAGATTCTTTGCGTTTATCCATATGACAAGTGTTTGTAATATTGTCAAAAATCTGTCGTTTTCCGAATCTCTGGAACTTATCGCTTTTGAATATCTGTCTGCAAACTCCCATGCCACTGCAAAATCTATGCAATCTGTATCGAATATGGCAAGCATTTGTTGTCGTAGTGATTCTGCTTTTTTAAATGGCGTGATATTTAGAATAAAAGGAAAATCCACTTTATCGGGCATATGTCCTGCAAGTGGTCCCCATATTGTTATGATTCTACATCCTGGGTTCAATTTTTTGAACCTATCCGTCATTGTCTGAATTATCTTTTCATCCGAAAACCAAAAAAGTATCACAGTGGCATCATTCATGTCTGAAATTGTTATGTCTTCATGTATGAGCGATCCACTTGTGATATGTTTGTCCTTTAGAAATGTTTGTCCTTCTAATATCTTGGTCTTGTTGCTGTCAATCCCTATAGCTTTCTTTACTCCGAATTCTTGTACTGCAATGGCAATACCTTTGCCTGTTCCACATCCCAAGTGATAAAAAACATCCTTCTCTTGTAAACCTGCAAACTTGAGCATATCTCTTATTGTATTGTCTGGTAACTCTATATCGTCACCATTAATTATTGAACTTGGAAGAGACGAAAGATATTCTTCGATTTTCATGATTTCTTCATGATACGTACACGCTGAATTTATTCTCTTATTCTTTCCAGGGCAGAAACTGCTTGCCATAATGTGACCCTGACATATGACGGCATGTTTGGATCCTGCGATATGTCATCGAGTATGCTTATTGCATTTGCAGCCCTTACAGATACTGGGAAATCCTGTTTTTTCAATTCTGCTACAAGATCAGTCAAGTCTTTCTTGATGTTTCTCGGTGTAGAAGGATTTGAGGCAATTTCTGCTAATGTGTTGATGGCCGTATTTAGAGTATCAATATTTGGATCCTTTTTTTCGACCATTGAGCATTCAAGCTTATGCTAATTGAGCTTATTTTATAAAGTTTGCATTATACTTCTACAAAGACATTTTCTGATTCTATAATCACTTTGTATGAATTCAAATCTTTTACTTTGACTGGAAATTCTGCAAGTTTGCCTGTTCTGCAATCAAATTTTGCATTATGCCATCCACACGTCACAATTTGTCCGTCTAAATTCCCTTCTGAAAGACTTGCTCCTGCATGCGTACAAGTATCATTTATTGCATAAAGCATCCCATCTATATTTGCAACAAGAATGTCTTTTCCATCTATAGTGACTTTTTGCATTTTGCCAGGTACAAAATCACTAGTTTTTCCAATTATTATTTTTCCCATGTAGTGAAACTGTATTACGTCTTAATAATTTTAATGCATGAATAAAATTCTGTTACACGAACTTGACTGTATTTTGTAATTTTCCAAGATGTTCTATTTCCATCTCTATTTTATCTCCGTCTTTTAAAAATACTGCATCTGGTTTATTGAGCATGACTCCTGCTGGCGTTCCAGTTGATATTATGTCTCCTTTTTCTAATGTCATTGCTTTGCTTAGTAGTGACACAATTGAATATACCTTTAGATGCATGTTTGATGTAGATGAATTTTGTCTAATACTTCCATTAACTTTGGTCATCATTTTCAAATTCTGAGGTTCTGGTATTTCGTCCGCAGAAGTTATCCATGGTCCACATGGTGCAAATGTATCAAAACCTTTTGCTCTGGTAAATTGTTTATCTTTTGCTTGTATGTCTCGTGCAGAAGTATCGTTTAAGATCATATATCCGAAAATAGATTCTTTTGCCTCTTTTTCTGATATGTTTTTACAATCTTTGCCAATTATTACTGCAAGTTCTATTTCATAATCAAGCTTTGAAACAAATGATGGACATATGATGTCTGATGTAGCTCCGTTAAGTGTTGTTCTGGGTTTGATTACTATGGCCGGCTCATCCGGGGGAATCAAATTCTGTTCTTTTGCATGATCTTTGTAATTGAATGCCAAACAAATTATTTTTGATGGATTTGGAATCGGAGGTAATAATTTGTAATCTGCCAAGTTTTCAGTATATTGTAAATTCTTTACATTGTTTTTTATCTCATCATACCATCCATCAAACAAAAAGTCTTTGATACTTTGTGGTATGGGAATTCCTGTCTGAGCTGTCATATTTTCTCTTGTCAGAACTTTGTTCTCGTTGACAAAAGCATATGTTTCCATATTTTGTCTAAGCAATCGTGCAATTTTCATTTTCTTCACTTGTGTGTGTATATCGCTTGGTTTGCAGAATCTTTTCTGCAATATCCGAATCTTATGAACTGAATTTCTGATCCCACATTTAATTCTAAGTAGTATTGCTCTGTTAAAGCCTTCTTGACTTCTAGACTATCTTCGTTAAATTGGTCATCATTGAATAGTATTTTTGGTATCAACACCTCTAAATTCACAGGATTTTTTTGTGTAATCCATTGTATCTTTGGTATATTTGATTTATGA
Organism: Candidatus Nitrosotalea sinensis; assembly: GCF_900143675.1. NCBI lineage: Archaea > Thermoproteati > Nitrososphaerota > Nitrososphaeria > Nitrosotaleales > Nitrosotaleaceae > Nitrosotalea > Nitrosotalea sinensis. Next base: position 80,729 of record NZ_FRFC01000001.1, on the reverse strand, counting down.
CCTGTATCAATAACCTCACATTCTATTTCTTGTCCTATCTTTGTTATTCTAACATTATATGCTTCAAGTAATCTTATCTCCTCTCCAATCTTCAATGTTTTTGCATCGTCTCCTGATATGTAGAAAGTTCCATCTATTGCAATCTTTCTTTTACCCATCTCTGTTTGTGGATGATTTGAAATCTCTATCTCGGTAAGATTATTGTTGATGACTCTTAGCTTTACAGGATCAAAAACAATGAACAATCTTACACTGGTAGGATCAACTATCTTTCTGTTAAACGATTCAAGTGTCTCAAATGGTGGCATAGTATCAGATTTGGTAAATCCTAACGAAAGAATAAATTTTCTAATAGCTTCTGGAACAATACCTCTTCTACGTAATCCCTCTAAAGTGGGAAGTCTGGGATCATCAAACCCTGATACTTTTCCCTCCTCTACTAACGGTTTCAAAACTCGTTTGGATACGGGCATCCCTTGAAATTCTAATCTTGAAAACTCTAACATCTTTGGTTTCCGCATATTCATTTTATCAAGTAATGTGTAATAGAGCTCTGTTCGTAATTCATATTCTTTTGTTCTAAAAGCATGTGTTATTCCATCTATGCTGTCTTCTATTGCTACTGCAAAGTCATAATTTGGCCATACTCTGTACTTATCCTTGTGAATTGGATGAGATTCGTCTATTATTCTAAGTAACGTAGGATCTCTCATCACTGTATTGTCTGAATTCATATTTCCTCGGAACCTTACTATTGCTTCTCCCGGCTTGAATTTATCGAACATTTTATTCCATCGAGTTATGTTTTGATCCTTATCTCCTAAACTACACTTGCATGATTTCTTCTCTCTTCTATTGTTGCTAATTGTCTCTTTGTCACATGTGCATACGTATGCATCGCCTGAATCAATAAGTTCTCTAGCTTTACTGTAGATTATCTCCATGTCATCAGAAGTATTTTTTACACGATCATATTTGACTCCAAGCCAATCTAGGCCTACTTTTATGGCCGCATAATATTCTAGGCGCTCCTTTTCTGGATTGGTGTCATCAAATCTTAGAATGAGTTTTCCACCATACATTTTAGCATATTCTTCATCTATGATTGAAGCCTTTGCATGACCTATGTGTGGATAACCATTTGGCTCTGGTGGAAATCTGGTTATTACATTTCCTTGTTCTGCTCCTTCAAGTGGTGGAAGCCCAGTTCTTTCTTGTTTTGGTTTTGTTACTAAAAGTTCTGCATATTTATTCTTGAGTTCCTCTTTTTGTAATTCAACTGATAATTTGTTAACTTCTTCTACAATTTCTGAAATGAGCGGAATTATCTCTTTGATTTTTGAGCGAAGTTCTGGTTTGATTCCCATCACTTTTGGAATAACTGAATCATTTCTAGTCTTACCATCATGTTCTGATGCATTAAGAAGAGCAATACCTCTTATTACTCTCTTTACATCATCACTCAATTATAGGCTCCTCTCTACCACGAAATCAAGTAATGAGAGTAATTCATTTTTTGCTGTTCCATTGTATGTTGATATTGATTTCTTGGCAACATTGGAATGTTGCAGAGCTTTATGCTTGATTGCACTCTCAATTCCAAGGGCAGCAATTGTTGATACTGCCTTTTGTACTTCTGTTTTTGAAGCAGTATGATTTCCAAATGCTTTGAGGATGATTCTCCTTTCTTGCTTGCTTGCTTTTTTTATTGCCATGAGAATTGGTAGTGATTTTTTTCCTTCCCTGATGTCATTTCCTACTGGTTTTTTTGTAATCTTTGGATCCCCCGTGACACCGATTAAATCATCAATTATCTGAAACGCAATTCCTAAATTTCTTCCAAATGTGGATAATCTTTTGACATCTGCATCATTTTTGTCGGCTGATATTGCTCCCATAGCACAAGATGCTACAAATAATGATGATGTCTTTTTTTCAATCATTTTTATGTATTGATCCTCACTTGGTATCTTACTTGATTTTGCCATGTTGATGTCAAGCGTTTGTCCTTCACATACATCAGTACAAGCCTTTGCTAGGGTAGATACTAAATTCAAACCAATACTGGCTGTCTTACCAAAATATGGATTTGATATAGTCTCAAATGCCCTAGAGAATAATAAATCTCCAGCTAGAATTCCCACCGGCATTCCAAATCGCATGTGAACTGTAGGAACTCCATGTCTCATCTCATCATTATCCATTATGTCATCATGAACAAGTGTGAAATTATGCACCATTTCAACTGCGGCAGCAGCAGCCATTGCCTGTTTCTTATTTCCTCCTACAATTTGACAGCTTTTGATCACCATGTATGGTCTGAGTCGTTTTCCTCCGTGTTCTATCAAATAGCTCGCAGCACTGTATAATTCTCTTGGTTCTCCTCTGAGTCTGGATGCAAGAAATGAATCTACAGTAGATACTGTTTTTGTAATATTTTCAAATTTCATTCTTTTTTAAGCTCCCATTTATGATCTGGAAAATGATACTCTAATGATTTTTCTAGATTGTTTCTAAGTTGCTCATTATTTTTCCACTTGTTGATAATCTCTTTGTGTCTATCGTTAATGTTTTGACTTGACTCTGATAAGAAATAGAGTGCAACTAACATCCAAGGACAGAAAATCTGCGGTGAATTAATAATCTCTGCTGATACTTGTTCTAAAGATACCCATCTTATGTCTGAAATCTCATCTTTTACAAGTTTTATTCCTGTAGGATCATCTAGTATTCCAATCAATGTTCCGCAAACTTCGTTTTCTGATCCTATGTCTTTGTATGGTACATGGTATTCAAATTTATAGAGATAGTCTAGCTTGCATGTTACTCCTAATTCTTCTGGTAATCTTCTTTCTGCAGAAGAGATGTAATTTTCTGATTGCCTTGGATGGCTTGCCACAGTTCCATCCCAGTCTCCAGGCCATAGCATCTTACTCATACTTCTTTGAGTAAGCAAAAGTTTTCCTTCCCTGTTGAACAAAAATATGGTAAAAGCTCTATGAAGTTTCCCGTTAGGCAAATGGCATTTTACTTTCTCTTCAGTTCCTATCTGTTTATCATTACTATCTACTAGGATTAGATATTCCATACTATCCCCTGAATATAGTCCCCTCAAAACTCTTGCCATTTATTGCATTTGTTATTCTTTTTGGATGGTTTCCATTTACAAAGAAAACATTGATTCCATTCTTTGATATGGTAAATGCTTCCTTTATTTTACGAGACATACCTCCCGTTACGTCCATTTTTACCTCTGAAGTTATTGGCATCTCCTTAGTGATTTCATTTAGGAGTCTCTTACTTTTCATGTCTGCATATACTCCATCCACATTAGTAACAAAAATTACCAGACGTGGACGTAATAGTTTTGAAAGAATCCCCATTATTTTATCTCCTGATAAAATGTAAAATTTGTTCTTTCCAAACCACATTGCATCTCCGTATGAAACTGGTATTAAACCGGTCTTGGCTATCTTGGGAATCTCTTTTACTTTTTCTGTATTTGGTTTATTCCCTATCATGAAATCACTAGGGGGTAAACAATATGGATTCAAACCTGATTCAAAAAATAATTCTAATACAATTCTGTTAAGATCTACCATGGAATTCTTTACTGCTGCAACTCCTTTTGGTTGATGTTTCTGAGGTTTTGTATGCATATCATACTTGACTGACCAATAATGTCCAAAAGAACCACCGCCATGTACTATTATGATTGGTTCTTTTACATTTCTGAGACTTGATGCAATTTTTCTTATTGCATTTCTATTGGGCGTTAATGGTTTTTCCTTGTTTGTGATTATTGAACCTCCAAGCTTAATTAGGATCATGATTTTTATCAATGATGTATACTGTTTTAAAAAGTATCTCTCTAAAATGACATGTCATGTCAAGACTGTTCGTATCTTAATCCTGAGTGATCTATTCTTGTGATAAAGCAATCTGAAATTTTCTGTAGATTGTTTAGTGTTTTCTTTCTATTGTGATCATCTACCAGGGATATTGTACATCCGCCTCCCCCTGCTCCTGTTATCTTTGCTCCGTATGATGTCAATTTTGCTTCGTTGATCATCAAATCTATCTTCTCTGTAGATACTCCTATTTTCTTTAATAACTCGTGATTCTTTGACATCAATAAACCAAGTTCGTTGATATTGTTTTTTTCTAGAGCTACAGTCGCATTTCTGATTATCTCTTCTTCTTGCTTACATAGATTGAAAAAAAGACTCTCATTTTTTTCTTTGAAATTTTTAACTTGTTGCACAACTTCTTCAGTATTGTGGGTTTGACCTGAATTTGATATTATAAAGTTCAAATTATTTTTTGATAATATGTTGTGAAATCCAGTACTTCGATCATATGATGCTAATCCTCCAAATACTGATATTGATGCATCTGCTCCTGAATTCTGTTCAAAAATTGTTCGTTCTGCCTCGATGGCAATTTTTAATACTTCTTCCCTTGTTAATTTACCAAACAAACCGTTTACCGAAGCTGCTACTGCAACGCAAGCGGCAGATGACGATCCTAAGCCTACTCCTGCCGGTATTTGGGACTCTAAAACTACTTCGATACCTGTGCTTTCATTTCTTTCTTTCATTGTTTTCTGTATGATGTAAAAAAAAGGCTTCATGAATTTTGGTGATATGCTGTCTAAACCCTCTAATGCATCAAGTTTCATACTTGATTCTCCTAAGGATGATTTTATTTTGATTATTTTTTCATCTATGCACTGAGATGTGGCAATTATTCTTTTATCTATAGAACATAGTATGGCCTTTACTCCGTATACCACAAAATGTTCCCCAAAAAGAATAATCTTTCCGGGTGCTGATGCTACTGATTTCATGAAAAAACTATCGATGCATATCCGACCACTGAGCTCTTATCTCCTGATATGTCACCACTGGTAGCATATCTGATTAATGTCCCACTGTTTGCTCCAAGCTCTTTACAAGCCATCATGGTGGATGCAATCGCTCCATATCCACAAGCACTGATCTGTTTTTTTTGCAAAATATTATAAAATTTATTCACGTTCAATTCTACTATTGCATCTATCAAAGATTTGTCTTTCTTATGTGCTATGTCATTTGGTTCGTAATGTGTAAAATCTGAAGATCCTATCACTATTGTTTTTCTGTTTTTTGCAATTTTTGCTATGCTTTTACCAACCTCTAGAGCAGTTTCTAACCTCTGATCATTCAAAATTATTGGTAAAATCTTGAATGTGTGCTGAAATATTTTTTGAAGCATAGGAATTTGTACTTCCAAACAATGATCCTTTGAATGCGCAAAGAAATCTAGCTCTATGTGTTGTACCATGTTATTGATTTCTATTGCAGCTTGAGTGTCTACCTCTATGTCTCCCATGGGAGTTCTCCATGTGCATTCTTTCATGGTTGCTATGTTCTGTCCAATTCCCCAGTGATTCGGTCCTATGATTATGACCAGATCTGGTTTCTGTCCTGATATTTCATAATAAGAATTTGCAGCTATTGGACCTGAGTATTGATATCCTGCATGAGGACATATGATGCCAATAATTTTTTTATCTGTATGAGAAGGTGGTAATTTTTCTGGTCCGTATTTATGTAAAAAACATTTTTCTATTGTTGTCTCTAATTCTTGCTTGTCTTTTGGGTAGAACATACCTGCCACAGCAGGCGTCCTTACCTGCATTGTTATTGCCTCTGTGTTCTTGTTCTCTGAGGGGGAATTCGTTCTGTCTCTTCTTCTAACTCTTCTTCTGTTATTTTAGTTTCAAAGTCATCTATTTGATATTGCATGGAATCTGCATTTTTTATCTTGCCTTTCTGCAATAGTATTTCTCTTGCCAAAAGCCAATATATTGCGGCCAATGATTTTCTACCTCTGTTATTTGCTGGTATTACAAGATCTAACTTTGATGTAACGTTGTCTGTATTGGAAATTCCTATTACTGGAATACCTGCATTGGTGGCTTCAATTACTGCCTGTTCATCTACCTGTGGATCTGACACAAAAACTAGTTGTGGTTCTATGTAGTATGGTAATGATGGATTTGTCAAAGTTCCAGGCATAAATCTTCCAAGCATTGGAGTTGTACCTGTAACCTCACAAAATTTTTCAACAGGGGTGCTAGCATATTCTCTGCCTGAACAGACTATTATCTTTGTAGAATCTGATCTGTTGATGAACTTTGCAGCTGTTTGAATTCTGGATAATGTCTTTTTACTGTCAATTATGTAAAGTCCCTCATTAGTAGCCTTGGTAACAAATGGAGTCATGAATTTTGTTTTTACTTGTGTTCCTACTCGTATTCCAGTAGATAGCACATATTTCTCCATGTGATCAAGTTCTTCTTGTTTACTCATTCTGTGTTTTTAAATCTCGGCCATTCCACGTATTAAATCATACTCTGAAAGTCGTACAAGTTCATTTAATTTTGCTATTCGTTCTCCGCCTATTATCCCCACCTTGAGCATCTTTGACTTGGTGGCAAGTCCTATGTGAGATATATGCGAGTCTATGGATTCACCAGATCTGTGTGATGTAATCAATCTCACGTTGTTCTTATTTGCTTCTTTTGCAAACTCCAATGCATCGTATAAGCTTCCCGCCTGATTTACCTTTAATATTGCACCGTTACAGGCCTTGATTTTTATTGCTTTTTTAAGAATTTGAGTATTTGTCACTAGTAAATCATCTCCGGTTATGAGTACACGTGGAAATCTTTTGGTTAACACTGACATATCATTGAACGCTTCTTCGTGGACAGCATCTTCAGCATACACAAGTTTGTATTTTTTTATTATGCTTGAAGCAAATTCGATCTGTTCTTCTGGTGTGTTTTCGAATCCTGCTCTATTGTAAACATATTTTTTCTTTTTCTCATTCCATTGAGTCGATGAAGCGAAATCTACTCCAAGTGAGACTTCTTTTCCCAATGTGAAACCTAGTTGTTCACATGCTTTTGCTGATATCTCTAATGCTTCATCATTTTTTAATTTAGGAGCCCACCCTCCTTCGTCACCTCTTCCATTTGTAAAACTTGGATCTCTTTTTGCAAGAATTTTTCCAACTTCTTTGTGTATGGACAAATTAGTTTCTATTGCATCTTGAATATTTTTAGATCCTGTGGCGCAGACTAGTATTTCCTGAATATCTGGTGTGCCAGGTCCTGCATGAGCTCCTCCACCAAGAATGTTTCCAAGTGGAAGTGGATATCTAAAGGTTGAATCTTTTGATAATATTTGGAACATGGGTGTTTCTAATGCTCTTGCTGCAGATTCTGTTGCTGCAATGGTCAATGCAAATGCCAGTGAGCCACCTATTTTTGAATAATTAGGAGTTTGATCAATATCTCGAAGTGTCTCATGAATTGTTTTGAGATCTGATGAATCTAATCCAATGAATTTTTTCTTATTTTTTTGTAAAATGTCGATGCTTTTTTCAGGTTTATCCTGAGGAAAACTTTGTGCTTCATGTTTTCCAACACTTGCACCTGATGGGGCACAAACTCTCCCCAGATATTTTTCATCTGATATTACATCAACTTCTATTGTTTTACTTCCTCTGCTATTGTATAATATTCTGCCCGTTATCGATGTGATCCGTGGCATTCTATTCTAATTCAGATCTTACTTCTTGTTCTCTTCGTTTAATAGCTTCGTAAAATGGGATTACTTGATGAATTGTTTCAACTGATGTCAAAATCATAGATCTGCAACAATATCTCTTAAAACCAAAAGAATCTAAAACTTTGCCCGGATCTTCTCCTCCCTTGACACGACTCTGATATTCCTTAAACTTGTCGGCAATTAAATTTCCACAAGTAAAACATCTGACAGGAATTAACACAGTCACAAAAAGTAATCAAGGCTTATAAAAACCATACATGGGTAAAACCAATTGCGGGAGTCGCCCAGCCTGGTCAAAGGCGCTAGCTTGAGGGGCTAGTATCTTAGGATTTCGAGGGTTCAAATCCCTTCTCCCGCATACAAATTTACAAAAATGCCCTGACTGAACACATCATTTTTGAATAATTTGAAATCTTGTTTTGCAAAATAAAATTCTGGTCGTTTGTTCATTCTCAATAATGTACTCCTATTGATCTCTGTTCAACCCTAGTAAACCACTATCTTGATAATTCTTTGATCTATGTAATTGGTAAAGCCCTTATTTGACATGAAATTCAATATTGATATGGAAATTACTGTTAAGCAAATGATGCAAATTGAAGAGAATGGTCACCAAATGGGTTTCTTCAGAAAATTAATGATGGAAAATGCTGGAGCTATCACTACAAGACATATTGTTGAACGTTATCCTGATTTACGATCTGTGAAGATATTTGTTTTTGCTGGATTGGGGAATAATGGGGGAGATGCCTTTGTTGTTGCTAGACATATTGCAGCATTTGATGGTAATCCAACTGTGGTCCTTTTAGGAAATCCTGACAAGATAAAAACAGAGGAAGCAAATTCTAACTGGAAAATTCTAGAAAAAATGAACTCAATAAATCTCATCATTACTTCTGATCCTAGTAAAATCATGCTTGATGCAGATGTAATAGTGGATGGGATTTTGGGTACTGGGATATATGGTAAAATCAGGGAACCGTATTCCTCAGCAATAGACTTGATAAACAAATCTAATGCCTTCAAATTATCTGTTGATGTGCCATCAGGACTTGATCCTGATACTGGAATAGTACATGACAAATGTGTAAAGGCTGATCTAACTATAACTTATCATAAAATGAAAATTGGAATGCCTAAGGGTCAGGATATGTGTGGCACGATTGTGGTTGAAAAGATAGGTATTCCTCCTGAGGCAGAGATTGGTGTATTATCTTGAAAGTGCATCAACTTCAAGTTGGCAACATGCAAAATTTTACATATGTTGTTGAGGATGAGGAAACAAAAGAATCTGTTATAATAGATCCCTCTTGGGATCTAGATCTTGTAATTGATATTATTGAAAAGAACAATCTCAAAATTAAGTATGTGATAAACACACATCATCATTTTGACCACACTGTGGGAAATGATGCGATGGTAAAATACACCAAATCTAAAATTATACAACACAAGTCATCCACCTTGAAAAATGATATTCCTGTATCCAACGGGGACAAAATACTATTTGGTAAATCAGAACTTGTTGTAATTCATACACCCGGGCACTCTGAAGATAGCATGTGTCTAATTGGTGACGGCAAGATTTTCTCTGGTGATACTCTCTTTGTAGGAAATTGTGGAAGAATTGATCTACCTGGGGGAAGCGGGAGGGAACTGTATCACAGTTTATTCGATGTCCTTTACAAACTTGATGATAATTTGATATTGTATCCAGGACACGATTATGGAAATTCTCCATACTCCAGCATTGGAAAGGAGAAAAAGACAAATTTTGTATTACAGCCTAGAACTGAATCGGAATTTTTAGATTTCATGGGCAGTGATTAATTGATATCAGATATAGAAATACTTGGGAATACACAAAAAGGTATTGAATTCATCAAACGAACTGAACAGAAAAAGTTTCTCTTCTCTCTAGTGATATCATATACTGCAACATCTGAAATACCTGGAATAACCATAGCCGGTGAACATCCTGATCTTATAAAATTCACAGGTCCAGCAGATGCAGAATTTATTCACTATGGGTATTGCAGAAGCATATCTGTCATTCCAATGACTCCTGATGGAAAACCAACACCAGCACTGCTAACAAAAACTGCGCTGGAAGCAGCAAGTATTCCGAGTGTAATAATAAATGCTGGTAGTAAATTATCTCCAAAACTTCCTTTCATCGATATGAATTTAGATTATGGGAAAAATATTGGGAAAGAACCTGCTCTTAGTCTTGATGATGTTGGTAAAGCAGTTGAATATGGAAGAATAATTGGAAGATTTCTTGGAGCTTCAACTGATTGCTTGATAATAGGTGAAAGTATACCTGGTGGTACTACCACTGCAATGGGAACACTTGCAGGATTGGGTGTTACAGGATTGGTTAGTAGCAGCATGCCACAAAATCCTGTAGAATTGAAAAATAAAGTTGTAAAAGATGCACTGCAAAGATTGAACTCAACAGATCCTTTTGAAGTAATCTCACAATTAGGAGATCCAATGATACCGTCTGTTGCAGGTATTCTTAGTACAGCTTCTGAAATCACTAATGTTCTACTAGCAGGAGGCACACAAATGGCTGCAGTGCTTGCCTTTGCAAAAAGCATTGGATTTGAAGGTAAAAACACTGCTGTTGGCACTACTTCTTATGTCGTTGAAGACAAGTCTGCAAACCTTGTAGAAACTATATCTCAAATATTTGATATTCCTATATTGGTTGCAAGGCTTAAGCTTGCAGAATCTCAAATTTCAGGATTAAAATCTTATTCTGAAGGATTTGTAAAAGAAGGTGCAGGTGCTGGAGGCGCATCCATTGGTTGTATGCTAAAAACTGGAATTGATGCTATCAGTCTTTTAGGTCTAATAGAAAAAGAATACCGGAAAATTACTTGACAGTTACTGATTTTGCTAAATTTCTTGGATAATCGGGATCAAAGTCTCTGTCTACTGCAGAATGATATGCAAGAAGTTGTATTGGCACTATTTCTACTAGGGGATACAATGATTCACTGACGCTTGGAATGTCTAACCAATAATCATATACGTCACTTGGCATGTCTGAAATTCCTATTATCTTGGCTCCTCTTGCTTTGATCTCTCTGGCTGATGTTAATGTGTCATTATATGTAGAATCGTTTGGGTTTATGATCAATACGTAAGAATTTGAATCCATCAATGCTAATGGACCATGCTTTAGTTCTCCACCCGGAAGTCCCTCTGCATGTATGTATGTAAGCTCTTTTAACTTCAATGATCCTTCCAAAGCAATTGGGTAATGTATGCCTCTTCCTAATACGTAGATATCTGATACATTTTTCAATCTTTTCGCAACTTCTTTGATTTTCGAATCATTCGATATGATTTTCTTTATTGCTTCTGATGCATTTGTAAGATCTAGTCCTATACAACCATTACATATGTTGTCAACTATTTTGTAAATTACAACCAGTTGTGATGTGAAACTCTTTGTTGCAGCAACTCCTATCTCTGGACCACAATTGAGTCCCATGGCAACAGATGATTGATGTACTAGTGACGATGTCATGATATTAACTATTGATATAATTTTTGATCCTGTTTTTTTTGCTATGTTTACTGTCTCTAACACATCTGCACTTTCTCCACTTTGCGATACTGCAATTAAAATTGATTTTTCTTCAAATATGTCTGGTGAAAACTGTGCTTCACTAGAAATAACTGGGTCTATCTTTATCTTTGCATATTTTGAAAAAAGAAACTTTGCAATTAATGCAGCATTATAACTTGTTCCACTTCCCGTAATGTACACATTTTTTGCATGTTTTATCGAATCTGCTGCTAAATCAATTTCCAGTCTTGTATTATTTCCTGCATTCAGTATTGTTGACGGTTGCTCTGAAATTTCTTTTAAAGTGTAATGTGCATATTCTCCTTTGTATGCATCTGCAAATTCTTTTGATACCTTAGTTATGCTATGTTGTACTGGATTTGCATTAAAATCAAAAATCTTTAGACCGTTGTTATCTATTGTTACAAATTCCTTGTTATCTATGTAAATTACTTCGTCAGTATATTCTACAAATCCTAGCACATCGCTTGAAATGAAATACCCGTCTTTGCTTATCCCTACTATTAACGGTTCATGAAGTCTAGCTGCTGCTAATGTGCCATCTTGAAATACTGCCACAAATGCATAACTTCCTTTCAATTCTGATACTGTATCTGTAATTGATTTCTTAATTTCTCTGGTCTTATCATAGTTGTATTGAAGAAGATTTGCTATTACCTCACTGTCTGTTTGGCTCTTGAATGTGTATCCTTTGTTTTGGAGATCTTTTTTTAACTCTTCGTGATTCTCAATTATTCCATTGTGTACAATGGCCACTTCTCCTGAGCTTGATGGATGAGGATGGGCATTTGTGTCTGTGACCATTCCATGAGTAGCCCACCTTGTATGGCCTATCCCTGTAGTTCCAGAAAGTTCGTCCAACTTTGCAGTTTTGTTCACCTCTAAGACCTTTCCTACTCCTTTTCTTACATTGATCTGATGCTCCGAAAATGTTGCCACTCCTACGCTATCATAACCTCTGTACTCCATCCTCTTCAGGCCCTTTACTATTATGGGAGCAGCTGAACTTACTCCTAGATACCCTATAATTGAACACATCTTGACATGTAATACATCTTATTGCTATAACAATTATTCTATTGTTATTCTGACGGTTGCTCTGTTTTTATTTCTTGAGTCTGTTGGTGTTTTGTTTTACTCAGATCTAGTTTTGGGGACAAATGAATCTGATCTTCTTCTTCCACTTTGACTGTGTATGACGGAATTGTTACTATTCTATCTCCAATCATGACATGGCCGTGTACTACTATTTGTCTTGCTAGATATGGACTCTTTATCGATTCTTTTTTCTGAATGAAAGTTTGTAATCTTCTTGATAAAAAGTCTGTCACCTTGAGATTTAACACGTCATCGAGAGTTGAATTTTCCTTAACTAATCCGACTCTTGCCAGTGATTTCATGAGTATTGGTTCTTTTTTACTTCTAACATCTTGTGTTAATGCTAATAATGATCTTGCTTGATTTCTAATTCTTGAAAGCTCTGTGTGTGCCTTCCATAACTCTCTCTTATTTTTGAGTCCAAAAGTTCCCAACACATGTAATTCTTCGTTCAATAAATCATAATTGAGTGGACGTTTTGGTTTTCTCCACATCTTGCGTGAGTTCTTTGGATGATCTCCCATGTGTTACACCTACTTCTTTTTCTCCGCAGCTGGTTTTGCTGCTGCAGGAGCTGCACCAGCTTTTGGAGCTGCTGCCGCTGCCGGAGCTGCAGCTGCTGCAGGAGCTGCACCAGCTTTTGGAGCTGCTGCACCTTCAGCTGGAGCCCCTGGAGAACCAGCTGGTAAAACTTTACCTCCTTTCTTAACTCCTACTGCACCTCCTTTTCTACCGGTGGTGCGAGTACTCTGACCTCTTACTTTTAATCCATATGTATGTCTAAATCCTCTCCAACTGTTCATACCTTTTTCTCGTTCAATGTCATTTCTCACATTAAAATCAATATCTGAAGTTATCAAATGAAAATTATTGCCTGTGTCCATATCTTTTCGTCTGTTTAGAAACCATGCTGGGATGTTGACCGATGTTGGATCTCTCATGGCCTTTTCTATTTCCTCTACCTGAGACTCTGTAAGAAAACCAACATTGCTGTTTGGATTAATCTTCAATATTTCTAAAAGCGATTTGGCAAAATTGTATCCTATTCCTTTTACTTGGCCAACTCCTATGATAGTCTTTTTAGTACCTGGTATATCCTTACCAGCAATTCTAACAATGTGTCTAAACTCTTGTGAAGACAAGTATTAAAAAATCCCCTATATCCCCGATAAAAACTATGCTAAAACAATAATACTTTAAATCGTATTCGAGGAGTAATTTACCTGAATGTCTTCAGAATATGAAATTCTTGTCAACCGGAGTTATAGTTCTGAACCAAAATATGCTGAAATAATGGCTGGAGTTCCTGAAGATTATGCTCAAATCAAAACACTACGCGATCTTCTAGAAATTAATTACAAAATAGTAGGTGCTAAAGAGCAACTACGCAGAAACTTGATTGCAAAGATAAGATCAAAGAATATTGCATATCCTGGAATACTTGGCTTTGACAATGATGTTGTTCCAGCTCTAGACCGCGCAATATTGTCATATCATGATATGATCTTGGTTGGTCAGATAGGACAAGCGAAAACAAAACTAGCTCAAATAATTGCCGCCAATCTGCTTTCTCCAATGCCTGTCATAAAAGGTAGCATAACTAATGACTGCCCAATGGATCTTCCCGCCCATAATTTAGTATCTCTGCTGGAAGACAAAGAAAATCGTATGTCTATTCCACAATTTTATGTTGATGGTGATAGCATGGAAAAGATTCGTAATGACAAACTTGATACTAAAATAGAATGGGTTGATGGTTTGCGTAGATTCAAGTATGTATTGGCAACCCCAGACATATCTGTTAAGGATCTGGTTGGTCAAATAGATGCAATTCGAGTAACAAAAAAAGGTACAGAAATGTATGAAATTGAATCTTATTTTCCAGGGCAACTAATGCAGGCAAAACATGGATTATTCTGCATTGACGAGTTGCCTGTTCTTGATACTAGAAAACAAGTATCTCTGTTGTCTGTTCTACAAGAAGGTAGATTCACCACTGGTGCATATCCTGTTATATTTGAACCAAAAACAGTATTTTTTGCAACGGCAAATCCTATTGACTACACACATTCTGGAAAAATAATAGAACCACTATATGATAGATTGAAAAGTCACATCCAAACTCATTATCCACGATCTCTTGATGAAGAAATGATGATCATTATTCAGGAAGCAAAAATTCCAAAAGCATTCATCCCGATATTTTTGCTTAAGATTCTCGCAAGAATTGTACAAACAGCTCGTTCTAGTACTGACATAAATCAAGATAAAGGAGTAAGTGTTCGTATAGGGATACATTGTTTAGAACTACTTGTTGGCGAATCAGAAAGAACTCGATCCATAATTAATAATGTGCTAGCTGTTCCAAGACCATGCGATATATTTTCTATTGATCAATCTATAAAATTTGGACTCGCTGAACTTGATGATACATTTGAAAATAGGTCTCAAATCATACGAATTCTCATATCTGACTCCATAAAACACACCTCTTTAGAATACCTGAGTACTGTAGACCCCGCTGTTCTTAATTCCATAAAACAAGAATTTTCAGGAAAATCATTTCATGTGTCTCAAACAATTCTTGGTTCAGGTGATCTCTCTCTATCTTATAACAATCAATTGAAAGATTTCAATTCACTAAAAGATCTTATTTCTAAGATATTCCAAAGGGTTGTATCTGATCAAGAGATGTTTGTCACAGAAATTAAAAAGTATGGAATTTCAAGTGATTCGATGAAAATATCTGAAAGGGTAAATGATGAATTCAAAGCTGGCGTAGTAGAATTAATTCTTGATGGTCTTTGTTGGGTTGAACCAAAAATTCTTGATAGAAAAGATGGTATGTATTTTGGCAACCAGTAATACTCGATTCACGTATTTTCAAAATAATGACAATGCATCTACAAACAACTCTTCTTCTGTTATCTCTGATAAAAAAATTAAACAAGCTCTCAAAATTATCGCAACACAAACTCTAAAAGAAAAAATTCCATCTTTGGCTGATCTACAAAATATGCTTGATAGTGCAATGCCAAATTCTTCAACAAGTAAGTCAGAAAGCAATTCTGAACAAATATCTCAAGTCAGTGATAGTGATGAACCAATTACAAAACGCTTACAAAATCTTGGATATCTTAAAGCCGATAAAAAATGGCTAACAAAAAAAGCTTTTTTTGAAATTGGACAAAAAATTCTTGAAGATGTAATAAAAATAGTTGAAAAAGATACACACGGCTTTCATGAAACTAGGAACATTGGATATAGTAATACAATTCTTGATACAAGCAAAAAACTTGAGATAGGAGATGATATCAAACATCTTGATATTCCTTCTACTGTGTTAAATGCACTTCAACGACAAAAAAGAAAACATGAGATATTGAAACTCCCTTTAGAAATAGATCTTTCTGATTTTGAAAAATTTGAAACAAAAGAAGAAGTAAAGATTGCAATAGTTTATTGTATAGATTTAAGCTCTACCATGAAGTATTCCCTAATCTCCGGTATGGGAACTAGGATAGAAGCTGCAAAAAAAGCCCTATGGGCACTATATGTGTTAAATAACAAATTTTTCCCAAATGATTCTATATACGTAATAGGTTTTGGTTCATTGGCGTCACGTATTGCTCCTCGTGACATCCCGTATTTGAAAACATTTGATGCAAATGATAACTTTCTTCATTATACTAATTATCAAGCAGCATTCAGACTGGCATTGAAAATTCTAAAAAAAGATGGTTCACAAAATAAAAGAATTGTTATGATTACTGACGGTCAACCAAGTGCATGTTTTATAGATGATGAATTACAAAAAAATCAAATCTTGACTGACAAACCATATTCTAATTTCTATAGACCTGATCAGGCAACTATGTCTAAAATAAAAAATGAAAAAGATCTCAATCTGGAAATAAAAAATGAATCTGTGTATCTATGTTACCGCTATAAACAAGTTGATCCTGTAGTGGATGTATCTACATTAAAAGAAGCAAAGAAATGCAAAAAAGAAGGAATTGAAATTGACACTATAATGGTAAGTGATGAACCAGAATTGCTAAACTATGTTGAAAATCTCGAAAAACACCTACAAGGAAGAGCGTATTACATTAATCCTGAAAAAATTGATCAAGTCCTGATAAATGATTTTATATCTAATAAGAAAAAGGCAGTATATTCTAGGACCGGGTAATGAATTTGAGCGCCGATTTTGATAAACAAAAAATGATGGAAACTTTAACGGATCCTGATGTGTCATCCATCCTTGTAGAACTTGAAGAAGGCGGAAAAAATTCCACGTATTTGGCAGATAAGCTACAATTATCTGTTGATCAAATAAAAAATCGGCTTTCATATTTAATAAAATACAATTTTGTGTTAGTGCTACAGACTGATGAGGGCGAATTCCTACAGGCTGATCTAAATAAACTGAATAAAATTATGGAAAACGATGACAACTTTACAAGTGTGATAGATGGGTTAACTGAGCTCGATCAGTTTCTAAATTAAGTTCTGACACGGTTTTTTATGAGATACATCATGCCTACTGCAAGCCCACTTAGGCCTATCATGAGTACTATGAATCCTGATATATCTAAAATTTCTATTCCTTTTGGATAATATCCTATTATTCCAAGTACTTGCACTTGTTGTTGACCTTGATTCTCAATCTGTAATGTATAATTTCCAGTAGAGGTGATATCAAACATCTTCTGAATAGGACTTTTTGTTATTGACTCTGTTGTGGCAGAACCACTAGGATCTATTAGTGTAGCTTTTATTTTATCATCGCTCTTCAAATCAGTTATTTGTATGGAATATACTCCCATCTGATTGTTATTTTTATCCATATTTTTTGTAACCTTCATCTGTGATCCTGTAGAAAGCATATTTTGTTCATTTGTAAGATTCTCTGAAGTGATCTGAGATTGATATGCCGTTATTGCAATACCTATCAATACCAATATCCCACTTACTATTATGATCACCTTTGGTTTGATCATCATATTGTGACTTTCCTAGAACCCTAGTTAAAACTTGGCATACGATTAACATTCATTAATGATATCGACGAATTATTCGACAACATTATCTTCTACATCATCTTACGTCGTATTATTGCAAAAAATCTGGCTAATTCTTGTGTTATCCTCCTCACTACTTATACAACCAATGTATTTGCCAAATGTAAAAGCGTATTCTGATCATCCTAATCTTTTCGTTTCTGCAGAAAATAGTTTATTTGATAATCATTTCTATGGGCCCATGGTTGTAGAAGTTATCGTACGTGAAGACAATACTCAATTAGATCAAGCATTGGGTCAACCTGCTGTCACAGTGGACGGTAAAAATCTTCAGATGGTTCAAGGTTCTGATGGTAATTGGTATGCTTTTTTTGCTAATACTGACAAAGCAAAACAGGCTGATCAAGCCGCATTATCTGGTCTTCCTGGACAAAGTGTTGATTTTGGAGTATTTTGTTCTGGTTCTACACCATCTACTGTTTTGGGAATGGATGTTTCCCGAACTGACGGTGTAGCAATTCCGGATTCTGCTGGTTTATCTGGTACAACTCAAGGAACTGCAGGTTTTAACTCTTGTAGTGGTATTCCAACTGCTCCTTCAAATCAAAATAATGTTGTTAGAAATATTCCGTCTCTTAATACTAATTCCAAAGTTCCAGTAGGCCAAACAGGCATAAATCAAAACGTATGGCCTGTTATCCAACTTTTTACATTCAGCGATAATGTACGTGTAGAATACGATCGGTCAACAGGTTCACAAAGTGTGGATCTTAATTATTCTGATATTCCAAACGTTTCCTTAAGTCTTGATCGTACGGGATATCCTGCAGGCGCTGATGTTTTTGCAACCATACATGATGCTGAATTGAGTATAGATCCTACGTCACAAAACTCTTGGACGTTTAATGTAGGTCCTAATTCTGCTACATTCTATCAAGCTTTTTCAGTATCTGGTAAGAGTGCAAGTGGTTCTGGCTTGGTGAATCTTCTACCATATCTTAGCACTCTTGGCTTCAAAGACAATGGTAAACTAAGCATGGATACTTCAGATGTTGTTAATTTGAAAACCAATTCTGTTCAAACCAGTTCCTCACTTAACGGTGTATACAATAAGTTGGTGACCTTTATAGAAACTGGTCCACATACTGGAATTTTCCAAAGCTCATACGGCAGCGTATCCACAATAGGCATACTCCCAAATGCTCCTCGTTCTCATTCTGGATCAATTACATATAACCTCCAGAGTTCTTCCATAGTGTCTGGTACTTCTACTACAAGTTTGACTGTAGGTAATAATCAAAATCAATTCGGTCCTGGTCAACGAGAAACCATTACTTTGACTGATAATAATCAAAACATCAATTCTAATATGATTGATCAGCTTGATGTTTTCAGATCATCTGCAAAGATACCTACTTTGAAAATTGGAAATCCCATAACACTAAGCAGTGCATCAAATGTGCAATTTTATGGAAATGCGGGTTCTCTTACCGTGCCATCTTCTGTTTTTGATTCCAATTCATTGAGACTCATAATCGATACTAGAACACAATCTATGACTGATTTTCAGAAAATTACATTAAATCTAGGTATCTCAACACAATCGCTTAAAGATCTTCTTGTTGATCCTAGTCAGTCCAATTCAAAAGGAACTAACTGGGTAAATTATGACTTGAGGTCATTCCAAAAACAACTTGGAATATCATCTTTTTCCAGCACTACTATGACATTATATTTCGGGTCGATTGGTTCATCTCCCGTCACAATTGTAACACCGGGAATGATTGTAACTGGAAATGGCCTAGTTCAGATAAGTGATTCTGCTATTACTTCGATAGAGTCTATGCCATCTGGTTTACCTGTGTTTTTAGAAATTAATTTTAATACTTCTGGTACATTCTCAAATCCTACGGATACTCAACCCATTGTATTTGATCTGTTTTCTTTTGGGGCTAGTAATAATAAACAAATCAACAATGCTATCTACCGAGCAGAGTTACAAGAAACATCTCCCAACTCTGGAGTATTTTCTGGAACGATTGAATATGCTGTGATAAATCAATTAAATCAATTTGATCCAAATCTGATAAAAAGTCTCAGTACTTTTGGTGATAACATCAAATTTCTTGTAAACACCGAACTCACAGACTCTAACGCAATACATTTTTCAGTTTTAGGAACTCAAAGTAGTGCACCTGTCACAGTAACTTCACAAAATAATCTTCCTACACATACAGGTGTGGTTACTCTTGATTCTAACAATTATAGAATTGGTTCTGATGTAACAATCACCATAAATGATCCTGATCTTGCCACTGATTCTAATTCTATCGTGACTTACACAAGTGTAAATGATCCAAACTCCCCCGCATTAGATACTGTAGGTGATAATAGTGGAAACATACTCTTAGAAGTGTGGATTAAGGGATTTCGTTTTCATCAATGTACAATAAATGGGGCAACAACAGGAGGGCTTGCATCTACAGGTTTTACTCTGACTGAAACTGGACCTGGAACAGGAATATTCAAAGGGGTTTTCAAAATGCCTTCGTGGATATGTAATCAAGATGGCACGGGTTTGATGTCTCCTGTAGGGGGCACTGTTCAGGCTTGGTATCATGATTTCAGGGATCAATATGGAAGATCTGTAGTTATTGGATCCATAGTATCACCTACAACTAAAACATCTACAACATCCCCATCTCCATACATACCATCTGCTATGCCTCCAAAGATTACAAAATATACTCAAATTAATGATCAGTCTGGAAGACCACTTTTGGAAAGTCCGCATGTTGGGCAAACTATTGTCTTCAACAGTATGTTTTCAAACACAAATTATCAAAATTCTCAAAAAATATCATACATTGTACAGATAAAAGATAGCAATAACAAGATCGTCTTTCTCAAATGGGTGGATGATTATTTGGTAAATTATTCCACTAGTGAATCAATCCAATGGATTCCTACCTCATCTGGAACTTATACTGCTGAAATTTATGTATGGAATGGGATGGACTCTCTAGTTCCTCTTGTGGATCAAAACCAATACGCAATCAAAGTTGTACAGTAATATAATCTCTAATTAAAAATTATATTTATTTTTGTAGGGTGACACTGCACGGAGTTCTCTTACTACTTTCTTTAAAATATCTACTGCATTGTCTATTTCTTGTTCTGTATTTGTTATCCCTACTGTAAGTCGTAATGATCCTGTTACCTGTTCATGTGAAAAACCCATTGCTTTTAAAACATGTGATGCCTTTTGTATCTTGACAGAACATGCAGAACCTGTAGATGCTGATATTTTATTTTCATCTAATTTTATTATTAGATCTTCTCCATTGACACCTAGAAAAGTAAAATGTGTGTTATTAGGAATTCTCTTATCTGGATGCCCATTGAGTGTCGTATGTGATATCTCTTGGACAACCCTTGAGATTAATCTATCACTTAATTGTTTGAGGTATACCATATTCTCATCCATGTGATCTTTTGCAAGTGCACATGCAGCACCAAATCCTACAATGCTTGCAACATTCTCAGTACCGGATCTAAGACCATTTTCCTGTCCTCCTCCTAGTATCAAAGGTGATATTTTTGTACCCTTTTTGATGTATAACGCTCCAACACCTTTTGGACCGTGGATCTTATGTGATGATATTGAAAGCAGATCAATTCCTGACTCTTTCACGTCTATGGGTATCTTTCCTACTGCCTGAACTGCATCCGTATGAAAAATAACATTATTTTCTCTTGCTATGTGCGATATTTCTTTGATTGGTTGTATGGTTCCTACTTCATTATTTGCATACATTATTGTAATCAAACAAGTATCCTCGGAGATCTCTTTCCTAAGATCATCCGGATCTATCAAACCGTATTTATCCACTGGGAGATAAGATACTCTGTACCCCTCTCTTTCAAGTCGTTTGCATGGTTCAAGTATTGCATCATGTTCGATGGATGATGTTATGATGTGTTTACCTTTATTTTGTGATACTGCGCCATAAATTGCGGTATTGTTTGATTCTGTTCCGCCTGATGTTAAGAGTATTTCCTTACTGTCTGCATTGATGAGTGATGCAATTTGTTTTCTAGCATTTTGGATTGATGTACTTGCAAGTCTACCATGACTATGAATGGAAGATGGATTTCCATACTGCTCTCTAAAAAATGGTATCATTTTTTCTATTACTTTCTCATGAACCTGGGTCGATGCAGCGTTATCTAGATAAATCAATCTGTTATCACGTTTAATTTACCAGGTCTATAGCCGTTAGGATCTATTGCTGTACTAAGAAATCCAAGCCTATTCAAATATTCATCAAGTATTCCCATTTTTTCTTTATCTTGCAGTAAAGTAATTTCATTCTTATCTACTTCTATGCTTGCATTGTTATTCAAATCTCTAACTCTTACCTGTCTTATCCCAAAAAGTTGCTTTATCATAATTTCGCTTTTTTCTATTCTTGCAAGTTTTTCAGCAGTCACAGTGGTACCCCATGGAATGCGTGATGCCAAACAAGAATTTGACGGTTTGTCATGTATTGATAATCCTACTTCTCTTGCAACATGTCTAATATCTGATTTTGTAAATTTACTTTCCACCAATGGACTTTGGACTCCATTTTTTTTCAATGCAACTATTCCTGGTCTATATTCTGTAAGATCATCGAGATTGGTACCGTCTACAATTATCTTGATATTTTCTTTTTCTGATATTTCAAGAAGATGATCCGCAAGCTCTGTTCTGCAATGAAAACATCTGTTTTTATCATTTTTCACAAACTCTGGATTTTCAAGTTCGTTATACTCTATGATTATATGTCTAATTCCTATCTCTTGACAAACTTTTTTTGCAATCTCTAATTCTTCCTGAGACAGTGTCTTGTAGTCTGCAGTTACCGCCACTGCATGTGTGCCTAATGCCTTGTAAGCTGCGTAAGCTACTAAAGCACTATCAACTCCACCTGAGAGGGCTACTAGTACATTTTGTTTTCCTACAAACCACTCAATCAAATCATCTATTTTTTTCATTTTGTGTTTAACCTATGTTTTACTTCCTCATTTATCAAATCTTGTACTTGTCTAAATGGAAGTAATAATGAGTCTGCAACCAATTTTATATCATCTGACTCTACTTTGAAATGTCTTATGCTATCATTATTCTTTGCAATCTTGCATCTTATAGAAAAATTCTTTCCATGTATTGCAATTGGAATTGTAACGATTGTTCTTGGAACAATGTAGCGATTAGATGATCTCACTCTTACTCCAAGAGTTCCTGTCTCTAAAACCAATATGTTGATCAAATTATCAATGGTTGATGAATCACATATTATGGAAACAAGATTGGTTGGCCTTCCTTTTTTTGTAATGCCGTTTGTAACTGTAACATCTTTCGCACCATTTATCATTAATTTGTCAATCATGTACCCTATTACCTCTCCTGATACATCATCAAGATTTGTTTCAAGAACTTGAATGGTATCTGATTGGAATTCATCAATGCTGTGACCTTTTACAATCTTCAAAATGTTAGGAAACCTATCAAAGTCTTTATTTCCTGCTCCGTATCCTATTGCTTCTATCTTCATCCCGGGGTAAAATTCTACACACTCATCTGCCAAATTTACAAGTAGACTAGCACCAGTTGGTGTAGTCATTTCTTCTCTTGCCTGTCCGCCAACTATTGCTATGTTTGAATCTCGAAATATTTCTAAAATGGCACTTGCAGGATTTGATGTAATTCCATGAGAAAATTCTAAATTTCCTCCTCCGACTGCTACTGGTGTTGCAATAATTTTTTCTGCAAATAAATTTAAATCATCTAATGCAATGGCAGTGCCTACTATGTCTATGACTGTATCAATACTTGATGCTTCATGAAAATGCACTGATCCGAGAGGCTCACCATGTATTTTTGCCTCTGCATGTAGTAATGATTTCACACTCTCATGGGCAAAAACTTTAGCTTTCTCTGATAATCCAATTTTATCTGACATTGATAATATACACTCTTGAATTTCAATCCCTTTTCTTTCATGGTATTTCTCATCTGTTTCTAAAACAAGGTGTGTGGCAGATGTTCCATGTTTGATAATTTTCTCAAAATCTAATTTTAGAATTTTTGAGCCATTGAGATATTCCTCTGCAGTATATACTCTGTCAATTATTTTAGATTTATTTGCACCCATGTTAACCAATGAAGAAAGTAACATGTCGCCTGAAATCCCAGCTATTTGTGAGTCAATAACTAATACCATGATTTCTAAACTCTTGAAATGCATATAAATTATAATTTAGTTTGTTGTGCTTGAAATCTACATAATGTAGATCTAACAAGAAACAGTCAAGTTTAATTATAGATCACATGGAGGGCCTTTTATGATTACAATTATCGGTTCCGGTAAAGTGGGCGGTGCTGCTGCATTATTTACCGCTCTGAGAAAAGTTACTGATGAAATACTCTTGTTAGATGTAGTACAAGGTCTTCCTCAAGGAGAGGCCATGGATATCAATCACATGTTAGCAGAAAAAGGAATTGATGTAAACGTTAGAGGTTCAAATGATTATTCTGAAATGAAAGGCTCTGATATCGTAGTAGTTGTTGCTGGATCAGGAAGAAAACCTGGAATGACCAGGATGGATCTTTTGAAAATAAATGCATCCATAGTCAAGGGTGTAGTGGAAAATATCAAAACATATGCAAAAGATTCAATGATAATTCCCGTTACTAATCCGTTGGATCCTATGGCATATCTAACCTACAAGGTTTCAGGATTCCAAAAAAATCGTGTATTTGGAATGGGTGGCATGCTTGACTTGTCACGATTTGTACAATTTATTCATGAGTCTACTGGTTATTCTAGAAACTCAATACGTGGTCTTGTAATAGGTGAACACGGGGAAAACATGTTGCCACTACCGAGATTTTCTACCGTATCGGGGGTTCCACTAAATTCTCTATTACCTAAAGATAAAATTGAAGAAATTGTGCAAGGGACAAGACAAGTTGCTGCAAAAGTAATAGAATTGAAGGGCGCAACAGTTCATGCACCTGGTAATGCAATATCTACCATAATTGAAGCAGTTCTAAATGATACTAAGCAGGTAATTCCCGTTGCAACCTATTTGGATGGAGAATATGGTTACTCTGATGTTACAATCGGTGTTCCTGCAGTAATAGGTAAAAATGGTGTTGAAAAAATAGTGGAATTGGATTTGGATTCCAACGAAAAAGAATGGTTCAAAAAAGGAGTAGAAAGCGTAAAAAATGCCATATCTAATCTGTGATACTGATTAAATTTTTAACTACATGCTTATTATGATTATTAATTGGATCTTACAGAAATATTAGAATCTCTTGATCTTGGAAAAATAAGTATAACTAAAGCTAAAAAAATGCTTTCTCTCTACGCTGTGGAAAAAATTGAAGATTTTGCTAAAATAGATACGAGTAGAAAACTTCGTCGTGGTATTCCAGAAGTCATATTTGCTGAGAAAAAAGAACTTGATGATCTCAAAAAGATAATACTTGCAACAACCATCAAGTCTGATTCGGTTCTTGTTTCTAGGATAAACAAAGATGACTATAAGAAAATACTGTCTTTTTCTAAAAAAAATAAATTGAAAATACACACAGGAAAAAATACTACAACTTTACTCTTTTCTAAAAAGTTACACTCTACTGGTGGAAAAGTGGGAATACTTACTGCAGGAACATCTGATGTAGGCATTGCAGAAGAAGCAAGATTGGTATGTGAGGCCATGGGATGTAAATGCATCTGTAGTTATGACATTGGAATTGCAGGGATTCACAGAGTTTTTCCTGTAATAAAGAAATTAATCAGTGAAGAAGTAGATGCAATCATTGTAGTTGCTGGAATGGAAGGTGCATTGGCATCTGTAGTTTCATCACTTGTAGACATTCCAGTAGTTGGAGTCCCATCTTCGGTTGGTTATGGTTATGGGGAAAAAGGGATTGCTGCATTAGCGTCCATGTTACAAAGCTGCACCTTGGGATTGACAGTCGTTAATATCGATAATGGTATAGGTGCAGGTGCATTTGCAGCTAATGTTGCTAATAGAAGTATTAGAAAGAAAACTATGCCTTGATGATGCCTAAACTTCCAAGCTCAGAACCTATCCCATATCCTATGAGAGCTATACCTGTACCTAGCCCTGCCATCTCTAATCCTCCACGTAATATGCTGATGTTTGCAATTTTTGATTTTATCGCACCAATTATGAATGACGCAGAAAGACTCACTCCTATTGCTACAATCAATGGGACATATCCGCTTAGAAAAAAGTATGGTATTATTGGTAATATTCCTCCTAGCAAAAAAGCCCCAAACATGCGAAATGCACTCTTCAATGGACTTCCTACAATATCCAAATTCAATTTTAGCTCTTCTGTAAGCATTGTATCTAACCACACTTTTTTGTCAGATGTTATCTTATTGACTATGTTTTCTAATTCTTGACCTGAAAATCCTTTTGCTCTGTACACATCTTCGATCTCTTTCCGTTCTGCTTCCGGAACATTATCCATCTCCCATTTCTCACGCTCAATCTCTGAATCTAATATTTGTCTCTGCGATTTTACTGCAAGATAGTTTTGGACTGCCATTGCTTTTGCACCTGTAAACATGGCTACAATAGCTGCAAGTATGATTATGTTGGATGATACTTCGGCTCCTCCAACCCCTGCTACTAACCCTAGTGAGGTGTTTATGCCATCTCCAAATCCAAACACGAAATCTCTTATTGAGCTACTCTCCTTCTGGTGTGCCTCTATATGTCTTGGCTCAACACTCATTGCTTGTAGTTGAAAGATGCCTGTTTATATGTTCAAAGTAAAAAACTTTCAAAAAAACGTAACAAGGTAAACGATTTATATCATAGTAGAAAGAACTCGAAGAAAGGAATGGCAGGAAGGAGAATTGTTCTAACTGCAGATCGTAGTCTTATGACAAATTATAGAGGTAATTTTCTCTATGGTTTCATTGCATGCGGTCCGTATGAGGTAGTCCCTGAATGGGTTTTCGATAAGGTATTTTGTCCTCCAGTTGAAACTGATCAAATAACTGGTGAAGCAAAGGTTGCGCAAGTAGGGTTACGCCGAGTGGAATCTGCTCTATTGCAAGGTTATAAACGAGAAGATGTCTTTATTGCAAATCCTGATCATCTAGAAAAATGCATTGGTCCTGATACAAAGGTTGTTGGAATAAATGTGATGGATCCACTCGGTATGGCTCCTGTAACTACCACCATGTCACCAGAAAAACTTTCGTATGTTGCAATGAAGTTCAAGAGAATGTGTGCTAAAATAATTCAATTAAAAAAGCAATATAATTTTCATGTCGTTGTTGGTGGTAACGGTGCATGGGAACTTGCTAAGACTGATAGAATGAAAATTCATGGTATAGATACTGTTGTTGTAGGAGAAGCAGATGAATTAGCTTTAGATCTTTTCCATGATCTTGAACAAGGTGATGCACCTGAATTGATGCATTGTTTTGTTAAAAATATCCAAAATATACCAATGATCCAAGGACCTACCGTCAATTCCTTGATTGAAGCAATGCGAGGATGTGGACGCGGTTGTGACTTTTGTGATGTTAACAAAAGATCCAAAAAAGATCTTCCTCTAGAACGATTACAACAAGAAGCCAAAATGAATCTGAATTATGGATTTGATTCTATTTGGTTACACTCTGACGAAATGTTGCTTTATGGATGTGATAACAGAAACTTCCAACCAAACTATGATGCTATAATTGAATTGTGGAAAGGTCTCAAATCGTTAGGTGCAAGGTTTGTGGGAACTACTCACATGACATTTTCAGCAGTATGTGCTGATCCAAAACTTCTACATGACATGTCTGAAGTAAATGGTATGAGCAATGAGAAATGGCTTGCCACAAATCTGGGAATTGAAACTGTTGCACCTAGGATGGTAAAAAAACATCTTGGTGTAAAAACAAAACCATTTTCAACAGATGAATGGGGTTGGGTTGTACGTGAGGGTGCTAGAGTGATGAATGAAAATCATTGGTTCCCTGCTGCAACAATAATAATCGGCTGGCCTGATGAGACACCTGATGAGACTCAATATACTATAGACCTGATTGAAGATTTCAAGAAAACTAGAATGCGTGGTCTTGTGGCGCCTCTGTTATATCAAGACTTTAATGAAAAGAACTCTATGCATTTTGGTAATCTTAACGAGGCTCAATTTACTCTATTCTGGAAGTCATGGGAGCACAATCTGAGAGTTATTAATGATATAATTCCTATAATTATAAGAAACAAGACTTTCGGTCCTCCTATGAAACTAGTCATGTACGGTATGATAAAAGCTGGAACTTGGGCAATCATGAGATACTTGAGAGGTCTGTCTAAAGATTTGTTCAATGGTAAACTTCCAGAAGATATCATGGAGAAGTATACTAGAAGTAGATCTGTTAATGCACCTACCTATACTAGGTAGTTATTTTTTCTAAAGTCTTAATTGCTCCATCTGCAATTGTATTTGATTTAGGAGTTAGTACTACAAAATAGATCTTGTCTGATCTTTCTGCTGTATCTACCATCTTGAATTTTTTCAAATTCATGTCAAATTCTAATAATTTGCCATCGAGTTTTCCTTTTGTATATATCATCAAGTATGAATTTCCTGAAGCCGGTGTCAAAGGTATCATTGAAAAAATATATCCTTTGTACGAATTTATTGGCAAAATGCTTTTCATTGGGGGTGCCATTGTCGCCATTACTGTGAATATATCTTCTGGAGATTCAAACTCTTCAAATTCAAAATCCATGAATTTTGTTTTCAAGTCTTGTATAATAATCTAATTTGTTTGAATAGTGTGTAATCAATAAAACTTGGCTGTAAATGTATTGGGGTGGCGGTATGTGCTAAAAATTTAGTATTTTGGCATAAATCTTAGTCCAGTCTTTGCTGAAACTGCAATTATTGATATTATTGCAATTGCAAGTACTAGAGCTGCGATTGGGCCAAACTCTGGAACTATGACTGTACCGACAATGTCTATCTTGGAATCTCCATTGTGGAACGGAATGCTAAGTATTCTTACGTATTGGTTCTTTGTTTCAGTAAATTGTGTTACTTGCTTTCCATTGACTGATACAATGAATGTGTTATCCTCTAATTGTGAAGTGTCTACTTTAGCTCCTGTCAAATTTGCATCAGGGTTTGGAGGCGGAGGTACTTTTGCATCGATCATGTTTCTTGGTAATGTGAGGGTGATAGAACCATCAGCATTAGTGTTTAGTGCAATTTCTAAGGTGTACTGTGGTGCAAGTATGCTCATGCTACTTACTGTACCTCCTTTTATTATGTATGGGATATTATATGTCTGCCCTCCTGATTGTAATGCATATGTTGAATTGATAGCTTTTGTAATTGTAGAGCTACCATCTCCACCATTGTAGTGGAATGTTGAGTTTGTATTTGTGTATAAACCATATTGTGCTACTATTGTATAATTACCAGCTGCCTTCCAAAGCGGACCTGTGGCTAGGAATGTCTTGGTAAAACTTCCATCAGCTGATGGAAGTAATTGTGCTACTGAAATCATATTCTTTAAGGAGTTGAAAACTCGAAGAGTTACAGCTGTGGCATTTTGTGTATCTCTTACATGTCCTGTGATAACTATTGTGTCACCTTGATTGTATGTTGGCAAATCTGTGTTAACAACCAGTGGTGCTAATGTTGCCTTACTTATGCCACCTGTTTGATTGGCTTCTTGTTGTAAAAGATCATATGCTGTTGTTTGATTGCCTTTCGGATTTGTTACTGGTGTTTGCCCGAAAACTGGTAAAGCGATTGGTGCTGCCATTACCATGATCATTAATAATGTTGAATAAAAGACACTTGATCTTTTCATACTTGCTAGCAAATACTCATGGATCTTGAGTATTTATGTATTGATAAAAGAAAATTTGACTTCTAGTTCTAGTATTTTGGCATAAATCTTAGTCCAGTCTTTGCTGAAACTGCAATTATTGATATTATTGCAATTGCAAGTACTAGAGCTGCGATTGGGCCAAACTCTGGAACTATCTGTGTACCGATTATTTCTATATCTTGATCTCCTTGTAAGAATTGAACTGTTATGTTTCGATAGTCGTTGTTTGCAGATTCGCTTTGCGGTTTAACTTCTGCACCGTCTATAAGTATGATGAATGCATCATCCTGACCAGAACTTGTCTTTGCATCTATGAGTGCTCTCGGTAATTGTAATGATATGGTTCCATCATTTGTAGAGTTCACCGATACAATAACTGATAGACTCTGAGCATCTATAGTCATTGTTTTAACACTACCGCCACTTATGGTGTAGTTTACATTGAATGTTTGCTGGCTACCAGGATCCTTGAGCTGAAATACATTGTTTGTAAAGACTGGTGTGCTCTGAAAATCGAATGTAGCCTGTGCGGTCACATTTGGAGGTCCGTATTGGACTTTTACAGTGTATTTTCCATTTGATTTCCATAATGCGCCTGTAGCTTTCATAGTATCTGTATATTTGCCGTCTTGTGAGACGTCGATTTGTGCAACTTGAACAAGATTGTTTGTAGGATCTAGAATTTGTATGGTAAGTGGCGTACCAACCACTACTGCTTGCACTTGACCTGAGATTACTATTGTATCTCCTAACGCGTATGCTGATTTGTCTATGTTTACAGTAATCAAGGCTGCTGTGGGAGGGGATAGCGTTGGTGTCGCAGTTGTTGTATCTGCAAAAATAGGAACAGACATGGATGAAAATAATAAAACCATTATGGAAATGGATGAATATCGCATAGCGTTTTTGTCTTTCAGTTGTATATTTCCTTTACTATGTATATAAAAAATGAAAAAGTAGAACGTTCTAGTATTTTGGCATAAATCTTAGTCCAGTCTTTGCTGAAACTGCAATTATTGATATTATTGCAATTGCAAGTACTAGAGCTGCGATTGGGCCAAACTCTGGAACTATCTGTGTACCGATTATCTCAATCTTTTCAGATTCTGCTTGGAATGGAATTGTGACATTTCTAGCATCTGTTGCAGGTGAATCTGTAAATTGTTCAGCTTGTTCACCATCAATCAAGACTGCAAAGCTGCTATCGCTTGCACCTTTCTTGGCATCAAGCACTGATCGTGGTATGTTCAGTGAAATTTGACCATCATTTGGTGCTTGTATTTTGACACTTAATGTCTTTGATGCCATATCAAGTGTTGCTCCTGAAGCTGTTCCTCCTTGAATTGTATAATCAATACAGTACAATTCACTACCAACTGTAGCTGCAAGCTGCTGTGGTGCGCAACTGTTTTGTCCGCCACCTGGAAGAGTGAATTGTGTTTTTGCTGATAGTCCTTGTTGTGATCCTGCTTGAGCGTATATTGTGTAAGTTCCGCCTGCTGACCATAGTGGACTTGAAGTATTGATCTTGTCTTGGAAGTTGCCACTGCTATCCAATGTTAACTGGTCTACTTCTACGATATTCCCATTAGGATCAGAAACTTTCATTGTTACTGCTTGTCCTGCTATTGAATTCTGGACATGACCTGTAACAATTATTGTCGATTGTCTATCGTATGCATTTTTGTCAGTAGACACTGTAATTGGCAGCATCTGTTGAGATATAGTACTTGGGCTGATTTGGCTTGAATATGTTGTATTTGCCTGTGATACTGCAAATGCAGGCATGATGCCTACTACAGCTGCCGTAGCAAGAATTGCGATCAACGCATATTCTTTATGAGTACTCATCTTAGTTGCGATTAAGAAGTAAGACTATTTATGTATATTTAAAAAGACTAGGAAATTTAGTCCAACTTTCTGAAATTTCTAACATTTGATATTTTTTACAAGTGCCTAATCTCATTGTTTAAAATCATAAAAAATGAAAAAGTAGAGAGTTCTAGTATTTTGGCATAAATCTTAGTCCAGTCTTTGCTGAAACTGCAATTATTGATATTATTGCAATTGCAAGTACTAGAGCTGCGATTGGGCCAAACTCTGGAATTGCTGGTGCTTCACCTGCTAGCTGGAATACGGCTGAATTTACTCTTGCTTGCTCATCTCCGTATTGTGCTGTAATGGTATATTGTCCATTCTCAAACCACATGTTACCAACTGTGCTGGCTTTTGTGACAAAATTTCCGTTATTGTCAAGGGTTACTTGAGCTACTGATACAACATTGCCTGATGGGCTTGTTATTTTTACAGCTACATTTTGTCCTGGGTATGGATTTGCAACATGCCCTGTGATCATAATTTGTGAATTGTGATCATAAACTGGTTTGTCAGTTGCCACTGTCAATGATATTGGAGGTGTCTGTTGACCTGTACTATTGTTATCAGGACAGTCTGGACATGCACTGTACGGATTGTTTGCGGCAAATGCCGGCATGATGCCTACTACAGCTGCCGTAGCAAGAATTGCGATCAACGCATATTCTTTATGAGTACTCATCTTAGTTGCGATAAACCATAATGGATATTTATGTATATTTAAAAAATGAAAAAGTAGAGAGTTCTAGTATTTTGGCATAAATCTTAGTCCAGTCTTTGCTGAAACTGCAATTATTGATATTATTGCAATTGCAAGTACTAGAGCTGCGATTGGGCCAAACTCTGGAATTATCCATGTACCGATTATCTCTATTTCCTCAGTTCCATCTGTAAATGGAATTGATAGAGTTCTATCGGTTGTTGTTGTGCTTGTCTCCTGGAAATCAGCTTCTTGACCATCGTTTAATACATAGTATGGGTCATCTTGGCCGTTTACTTTTGCATCAATCAATCCTCTAGGTAGAGTTACTGTTAGCACTCCATCTCCAGTGGTTTGTATTGACACAATAAGGGACTTGGACTGTGTATCTGCCTTTATGCCCAAGACTTTGCCATTTGTAATGCTGTACTTTACTGGGTATGTATTGCCATCTATTACAACACTGACTGCGTTTCCGCCTTGTCCTCCAGATGATCCTGCAAATTGGAATGTTGTTTGTGCTGTCCTCTCAGGTCCACCATATTGTACCTTTACAGTGTATGCTCCTGCTGCTTGCCAGAGTGTACCTGTTGCGGTGATGGTTGTTGAGAAGGTTCTGTCTGATCCTACTGTTACCTGATCAACTTTGACAAGATTTCCTATTGGGCTGATGATTCTCACAGTTATTGGTGTATCAGAGATGTAATCTTGTGTACTTCCTGATATTGTGATCTTATCTCCGTCATTGTATGTAGTCTTGTCTGTTGTTACAGTGACTGCACCTGTGGACGAACTTGAGATCATTCCTGTATTTCCAGATGTAGCATTTGTAGAATTTGCACCTGTTGAACCCTGTAGAGCATATGGTGATGCAGCAAAAACCGGCATTACTCCCATAGTGCAAACAAGAATTGCAAGTAACGCAAATCCTTTAAAGCGAGTACTCATCCTGGTTGGAGGTGATTTTTTTTACTATTTAAAGTTGCGGAAAAAATTATTGACAAATGATACTATTTTTGACACGCCCCCGATTAGATATATATTAACCTCTCGGTGGATGCATCTTAGTTTGCAGATTAATCATACGTTTACAGCTAATGTTCAAAGGAGATTTTAAAAATGATAAGTAAAAAAGAAAAAATACTCATTCCAGATCACATCTATGTTCCAAAACATGAAATAATGACTAAAGATGAAGCTGAAAAAGTGCTTGAAAAATATCATACCAAACCTACCGAAATGCCACTGATCTACGTCAGTGATCCTGCTATTAGAGGACTAGGTGTAAAACCTGGTGATATGATAAAAATTACAAGAAAGAGTCCAACTGCAGGCGAGAGCTTGTACTATCGATACGTGGTGGAAGAATAATGGCAAACATTTCAAACAAACGCTGGCCAATAATTCAAGATATTCTAAAGAGGGAAGGAATAGCAAGACAACATCTCAATTCATACGATGAATTTCTTGAGAGGGGATTGCAAAGTATCATAGATGAAGTTGGTCAAATTGAGATTGAAAGTGCTGAATATCCATATAAAATTCAACTTGGAAAAGTAAAGCTTCAACAACCACGTATGATGGAACTGGATGGTTCCATAACTCACATCGCACCTATGGAAGCACGACTTAGGAATGTAACATATGCATCTCCAATAATGCTTGAAGCAAGTGTAGTTGAAGATGGAAAAATTCTAGAATCAAGATACATTCACATTGGAGACATGCCCGTCATGGTTCGCTCAAACGCTTGTATTTTGCATAATCTTTCTGAACAAAAACTTGTAGAACATGGTGAAGATCCAAACGATCCTGGTGGTTATTTCATCATCAATGGATCTGAACGTGTCATAGTTGGGCTTGAGGATTTATCTTACAATAAGATTATTGTAGACAGAGAGACTGTTGGTGGAAACACTGTATTCAAAGCAAAAGTCTATTCGTCAATAGTTGGCTATAGGGCAAAACTTGAATTGATAATGAAAAATGATGGCCTTATAGTTGCAAAAATTCCTGGTTCTCCTGTTGATATTCCTGTAGTTACATTGATGCGTTCACTAGGTCTTGAATCTGACAGAGATATTGCAGCTTCAGTGTCTCTTGTAGATGATATCCAAGATGAACTTGAGGGATCCTTTGAAAAATCTGGTGATGTACCAACTGCAAAAGATGCCATAGTCTACATTAGTAAAAGAATTGCACCTGGTATGCTTGAAGAATTCCAGATAAAAAGAGCAGAAACATTGCTTGACTGGGGTCTTTTACCACACTTGGGCAAACATCCTGACAATAGAAAAGAAAAAGCATTGTTCTTGGGTGAAGCTACATGCAAATTAATTGAACTAAAACTAGGATGGATTGCAACTGATGATAAAGATCACTATGGAAACAAAGTGATAAAGTTTGCAGGTCAAATGCTAGCTGATCTTTTCAGGACCGCATTTAGAAATCTTGTACGGGACATGAAATATCAATTAGAACGATCAGGCCAAAAGCGAGGTATTAATGCTGTAGCAGCTGCAGTGAGACCTGGAATTGTTACTGACAAGATGAATAATGCTATTGCAACTGGAAACTGGGGAAGAGGTAGAGTTGGAGTAACTCAACTTCTTGATAGGACTAACTATCTTTCAACAATAAGCCATCTCAGAAGAATTCAATCTCCTTTGAGTCGAAGCCAACCCAACTTTGAAGCAAGAGATCTTCATGCTACACACTTTGGTAGAATCTGTCCAAGTGAGACACCAGAGGGCTCTAATTGTGGTCTTGTCAAGAATCTTGCCTTGTCTGCAATAATTTCTGTTAATGTACCGTCCGAGGATATTATTGAAAAACTCTATGACCTTGGTGTAACTTATGTGTCAGATGCAAAAGATGAATTGAAAAAAGAAGGTACTAGAGTTTTTGTTGACGGAAGACTGATTGGGTACTTTAAGGATGGACAAAAACTCGTTGATTCTCTAAGGGATCTTAGGAGAAACTTCAAGATTCATCCTCATGTGGGAATCTTTTTGTATCAATCTAGCTTTGAAGGCTCTACTAAAAGACTCTATGTCAATTGTAATGCAGGAAGAGTTTTGCGTCCTCTTATCGTAATTAAAGAAAATAAAGTCCTCTTGACACAAGAACTCATTGATAAGGTGAGCAAAAAATTCCTCTCTTGGACTGATTTGTTACACATGGGAATAATTGAATTAGTTGATGCTAATGAAGAAGAAAACTCTTACATTGCAATCGATGAGACTGATATTAAGAAACATACTCACATGGAGGTCTTTCCATCTGCTATCCTTGGCGCAGGTGCATCAATAATTCCATACCCTGAACACAACCAGTCTCCAAGAAATACATACGAGTCTGCGATGGCAAAGCAAAGTTTGGGCTTTTCAACTCCGTTGATGAATGCTAGTACATATGTTAGACAACACTTGATGCTTTATCCGCAAACTCCAATTGTAAATACAAAAGCTATGAATCTATTAGGATTGGAGGACAGGCCAGCAGGTCAGAACTGCATTGTAGCAGTTTTACCATTTGACGGCTATAACATTGAAGATGCAATCGTTCTAAGTAAATCATCTATTGATAGAGGACTTGGAAGAACATTCTTCTACAGAATCTATGAAGCAGAGGCAAAACAGTATCCTGGAGGCATGAGAGATAACTTTGAGATTCCAACTGCTGAAGGAAATGTTCGTGGATTTAGAGGAGACAAGGCGTATAGATTGTTAGAAGAAGACGGAGTAATTGCAACTGAAGCCACTGCACAGGGTGGTGACATATTGATTGGAAAAACAAGTCCACCTAGATTTATGGAAGAATATCGTGAATTTGAAGTAAAAGGACCGTACAGACGTGATACATCAATAGGAGTAAGACCATCTGAAAATGGAGTTGTAGACACTGTTGTAATGACACAATCACATGACGGAGGACGAATGTATAAAATTAGAGTAAGAGATCTTAGAATTCCTGAAATTGGTGACAAGTTTGCATCAAGACACGGACAAAAAGGAGTAGTAGGATTACTTGTAAATCAAGAAGATCTTCCGTATACTGCAGATGGAGTTGTACCGGATGTAATGATTAACCCACATGCTTTCCCATCTAGAATGACGGTAGGAATGTTCCTTGAATCTGTAACTGGAAAAGCAGCAGCACTGCGTGGAAGCAAGATGGATGGTTCTGCATTTGTAGGTGAAAAACTTGAGGATGTAAAGGGTGTATTAGAACAAAATGGTTTCAAGTATTCTGGAAAAGAAGTAATGTATGACGGAAGAACAGGAAAACCATTTGCTGTAGATGTTTTCATCGGTGTTGTCTATTATCAAAAACTTCACCATATGGTTGCAGATAAGATTCATGCAAGAGCAAGAGGTCAGGTACAAATGCTCACCAAACAGCCAACAGAAGGTCGTGCAAGAGGTGGAGGATTGAGATTTGGTGAAATGGAACGAGATTGTCTTATTGCATATGGTGCATCAATGATGTTGAAGGACAGATTGCTTGATGAATCTGATAAGGCTGATATCTACATCTGTGAAAGATGTGGACTAGTTTCATATTATGATATAAAACAACGAAAATTCGTGTGTAGAGTTTGTGGTGATAAGGCAAAAGTCACATCAATATCTGTAGCATATGCATTCAAATTGCTCTTACAGGAAATGATGAGTCTTGATGTTGCACCAAGATTATTGATAAAGGAGAGAGTATAATGGCACTCGAAACAATAAAAGTAATTGATGGGATTAAGTTTTCAGTATGGTCTCCAACTGAAATAAGAAAATACTCTGTTGCTGAGATCACTGCTCCTGAAACATATGATGAAGATGGAATGTCTGTTCAAGGTGGATTGATGGATGGACGACTGGGTACTTTGGAGCCAGGACAAAAATGTCTTACTTGTGGAAATACTGCTGCAAGATGTCCGGGTCACTTTGGACATATTGAATTAGCAGAACCTGTATTACACATTGCATTTATTGATAATATCTACAAGTTGTTGTTAACTACTTGCAGATCATGTGCAAGACTAAAGATTCCTCAAGAAGAATTAGAAGAATACCATCGCATTATGAAAAAAGAGGCTGCATACACTGTAATTTCAATTAAACATATTCCTACTGAAATAATCGAAAGAGCAAAGAAGGAAAAGACATGCCCTCACTGTGGAAAATCACAATACGAACTAATATTCACAAAACCAACAATTTTCATAGAAAGAACTGAGCTTGGTGAAAACAGATTGTTGCCAATCACAATACGAGAAAGATTCTCCCACATGATAGATGAAGATCTGAAATTACTGGGATACGATCCAACAACTGCAAGACCAGAATGGTTTATCTTACAAGTTCTTCCGGTACCTCCAGTCACAGTAAGACCTTCAATTATTCTTGAGACAGGAATTAGATCTGAAGATGACTTGACTCACAAACTTGTAGATATCATTCGTGTAAACCAAAGACTCAAAGAAAGCAAAGAGGCTGGAACTCCACCTCTTATCGTACAAGATTTGGTTGATCTCTTGCAGTATCATGTTACGACCTATTTTGATAATGAAGTTTCTGGAATTCCACAAGCTCATCACAGATCAGGAAGACCTCTCAAAACTCTAACTCAGAGACTGAAAGGAAAAGAGGGAAGATTTAGAGGTTCATTGTCTGGTAAGAGAGTTGACTTTTCAAGTAGAACTGTTATTTCACCTGATCCAAGCTTACAGATTTCTGAAGTAGGTGTTCCAGAAGCAGTTGCAACAAAATTGACAATTCCTGAAGTAGTAACAGAATGGAATATTGACAGACTGAAGAAACTTGTCATAAATGGACCAAGTAAATTCCCAGGTGCTAATTATATCGTAAGACCAGATGGAGTAAAAATAAG
Source organism: Candidatus Nitrosotalea sinensis (assembly GCF_900143675.1). Lineage (NCBI taxonomy): Archaea > Thermoproteati > Nitrososphaerota > Nitrososphaeria > Nitrosotaleales > Nitrosotaleaceae > Nitrosotalea > Nitrosotalea sinensis. The sequence continues at coordinate 42,978 of NZ_FRFC01000001.1, read as the reverse complement.
ACTTGACTTTGTAGAAGATAGAGAAACAATTGCAAACAATATTGAAATTGGTTATCTCGTAGAAAGACATCTCTCTGATGGTGATATTGTAATGTTTAACAGACAACCATCATTGCACCAAATGTCTATCATGGGACATTATGTACGAGTCTTGCCTGGCAAAACATTCCGATTACATCCTTCTGTATGTCCTCCATACAACGCTGACTTTGATGGTGATGAGATGAATCTCCACGTGCCACAAAGTGAAGAAGCACGAGCAGAAGCTATACTATTGATGCGTGTACAGGATCAACTTATCTCTCCAAGATATGGAGGACCAATCATAGGTGCATTGCGTGATTTCATCACTGGTGCATATTTGCTTACAAAAGATGATACCACTCTAACACCACAAGAATTTGCGAACCTTGCAATGTTGGCTGGTTACAATGGAACATTTCCAGAACCTGCAGTAAAAACAAAGACTGGCTCACTTTATAGTGGTAAACAATTATTCTCACTCTTCCTGCCTAAAGACTTTAACTATGTTATCACATCAAAGTGGTCCAAGGGTACCAAGGGTCCTGTCAAGGATGTCGTGATCAAGAATGGTCAACTAGTAAGTGGAGTAATTGACAAGGCATCAATAGGTGCAGAAGAACCGGACAGTGTATTGCATAGAATTACTAAAGATTATGGATATGAAGAGGCAAAGAATTTCCTCAATTCTATATTAATAATGCTAAAACAATTCATCACTGGTTATGGATTTAGCTATGGTTATGCTGATCTTGAGCTTGCAACAAAGACAAAAGAAGGAATCCTTGAAAATATTCAAGAGTCATATGATAAAGTATATGACTTCATTGCACAAGCAAAGAAAGGTACCCTGCAGCTAAGTAGAGGTCTATCAGCTGAAGAAGCATTAGAGGCTTATATTGTAAATGAACTCTCAAAAGCAAGAGACAAGGCTGGCAACTCTGCAGACAAGTCTTTTGATGAAACCAATGCAGGAAGAATAATGGCAACTACTGGTGCTAGAGGTTCTTCATTGAATATTGGTCAGATGGCAGGTGCATTAGGTCAACAGTCTATTAGAGGTAGAAGAATTCTCAAAGGATATAGTAATAGAGCATTACCACACTTTAAAGAAAATGATGCAAATCCAGATGGTAAAGGATTTGTAAAGTCTAACTACAGAGAAGGATTGTCCACCTTGGAATTTTTCTTCCATGCTATGGGAGGAAGAGAAGGTCTTGTAGATACTGCAGTAAGAACACAACAAAGTGGTTACATGCAGAGAAGACTCATCAATGCACTAGAACATCTAAAACTGGAATATGATGGAACTGTAAGAGATCCTCACGGACACATAATCCAATTCCTTTATGGAGAAGATGGTATTGATGTTGCAAAAAGTGATCATGGTGAAGCGTTTAGAATTACAAGATTGATTGAATCTGAGAGCATCATAGATTCAGGAAAGAAAGCAACTAAAGAAGAGATAACAGAATTAGTGAAAAAATACACCAAGACTTTCAATCCACGTCTGGCACAGACAGTACATGATGCACTAATTGAATCAAAATTAAGCAAGGAAGGTGTAGACAAGGTCTGTAAAAAAGCACTAGAACTATACGATAATGCCAAAGTAGAACCTGGTCAAGCGGTTGGTGTAGTAACTGCACAATCTATTGGAGAGCCCGGTACTCAGATGACTTTGAGAACATTCCACTTTGCAGGTATCCGAGAACGAAACGTAACTTTGGGTCTTCCACGATTAATTGAACTTGTTGATGCACGAAAGAAGCCTGTAACTCCTACAATGGATATCTACTTGGAAGAAAACCACAAGAAATCAAAGGAAAAAGCAATCAAAGTAGCAAGAGAGATCCTGCATACCAAGATCAGCGCATTGATATCTAGTACTGAAACTGATTACTCTACAAAGATCAAACTAAATCTTAACCAGGATAAATTACGAGAAAGAGCATGCACCATTGAAGATGTGGTTGATGCACTACAATCTTCTAAAAAGAAATTCGAAATAGAACCAAGTGGAAATTCAATCACACTTACATTACCAGAAGAATCTGATACTCAGACTGTTCTTGCAATGAGAAACAAAGTCCTTTCAACTACTGTAAAGGGTGTAACTGATGTGGAACGAGTTACAATTGTGCAGCAAGGAGAAGAATGGGTCATTCAAACTTCTGGTTCGAACATTGCAAAAGTGTGGGAAATTGATGGAATTGATAAAAAGAACATACGAACTAACAATATCTTTGAGATAGCAAGTACTTTGGGTATAGAGGCAGCACGAAATTCACTGATAAATGAATTAAGCTCTACTCTTGAAGACCAAGGTCTAGAAGTTGATATTAGATATATTATGTTGGTATCAGATTTGATGTGTTCTAGAGGATACTTGCAACAAATTGGAAGACATGGAATTGCTGGAACAAAGACAAGTGTTCTCGCAAGAGCAGCATTTGAAATTACAGTTCCTACAATCGCAGAGGCTGCACTAGCAGGAGAAGTTGAAGAACTCAAAGGAGTAACAGAAAATGTTATAGTGGGTGCAAATATTCCAATTGGTACAGGAACTGTTGATCTATACATGAAAGTGGTTCAAGATGGCTAAACTATTAGAAAAAATAATAAAAGATGCAATAGATGATGGCAAGTATGCCTTTGGTACAAAGGAGGCAATAAGTACCATCAAAAGTTCCAAAGCAATTGTCTTGTCTACCTCTATAAAACAACAAACACTTGAAAAAATACAAGAAGCTGCAAAAAGCTCCAAAGTTCCGACCATTAATTACAATGGATCTTCTGTAGAACTTGGAAGATTATGTGGAACGCAATTCCGAATTTCGGCAATATCGCTCAAGGCTCTAAGCGATACTAATCTTAAAGCAATAACAAAAGAACTTGAAACAGAGACGAATTAATCAAATGTACTTTTACTCACATATTTTCTATCAAGATTTAAATGTCCCACCAAGAGATCGAGTTTAAAAAAGATATGACGGAAACAATCAAACTGACAACAGATCAGATAAAACTAATGTCGCTTTTTCAAAATGTAACAGGAGCTACAGCACGAGACTGTATTGAGGATGAAAAACAAGATAGAGTGATTTTTGTTGTAAATCAAGGTAAGATGGGATTAGCAATCGGAAAAGGTGGTTCTACAATTAAAAATCTACAAAACGTAGTTAAAAGAAATGTTGAACTTGTAGAATATTCTGAAGATCCAGCAGAGTTTCTAAGAAATATGCTCAATCCAAAACTAGTCTCTGAAGTAAAGATAAACAAGAGATTGGATGGTTCATTACAGGCAATAATTCTAGTTGATGCAAAAAAGAAAGGAATTGTAGTGGGTAGAGAGGGCCGTAATGCAGAAAAGGCACGATTGTTGGCAAAAAGATACTTTCAAATTTCCAGTGTTCTTATACAAAGTCCGGAGAAAATAATGGAGTAGATGTTATGGCAAAATCACCACTAGGTCTATTTGCAGGAAGAGTTCTCAAGGATAAGAGAAAAAGGCAAAAATGGTCTATAGGCACATACAAGAGAAGAGAGTTAGGTCTTGACAGAAAAGCAAGTCCTCTTGGAGGTGCTCCTCAAGCTCGAGGCATTGTATTGGAAAAAGTCGGAATAGAGGCAAAACAGCCCAACTCTGCAGTCAGAAAATGTGTTCGTGTTCAACTCATAAAGAATGGTAAAACAGTTACTGCATTTCTTCCTCGTGACGGTGCCCTTAACTTTGTTGATGAGCATGATGAAGTTCATGTGGAAGGTATGGGTGCATCTATGGGAGGAGCACTTGGAGATATTCCTGGTGTCAGGTGGAAAGTCTTTAAAGTAAATGGAACATCACTCAAAGAACTTGTTTACGGTAAGAAAGAAAAACCAAGGAGATAATCAAAATGACTGAGACACAAAATCTATTATTATTTAGAAAATGGGATATCTCAAATATTGATATCAAAGACCCAGGCCTGAAAAACGTAATCTCACTTAAACAAGAAATAATGCCCATGTCATTTGGCAGATCTGCTCTTAAAAGATTCAATAAAGCAGAGATAAACATTGCAGAAAGACTAGTTAACAAATTATCTCACTTTGGAAAAAAATATGCCAAGAACACAGGAAGAATGGGAGGCAAGAAAATTCGTGCAATAAATACGGTCAAGGCTGCTTTTGATATCATTTATTTGAAAACTGGTAAAAATCCAGTTGAGGTCTTGATACGAGCAGTAGAAAATTCTGCTCCAAATGAAGACACAACAAGAATAGTTTATGGTGGAACTGTCTATCACGTTTCAGTAGATGTTGCACCTCTTAGGCGAGTTGACTTGGCATTACGATTCATTGCTGAAGGTGTAAGGGATGCATCATTTTCTAATCCAAAAGCAGTTGAAGAAAATCTTGCAGAGCATCTCATACTTGCGTCTGCAAATGACATGAATGCTCCTTCTGTCAAGAAGAAAAATGAATTAGAAAGAATTGCAATGGCTTCACGATAAGCCTTTTGACTTTTTAAAAATTAGATAGCCCGAGGCAGATTCGAACTGCCGTCCCCAGGTGTCCTCTCGTAAGATCCAGAGCCTGAGATCCCTAACCCAAAATTGTTTGGCCACTAGACTATCGGGCTACCGAGACGACTTGTATTTCTTGAGAATATATTATTTTGTACTGGCCTCTCTTACTGCAGTGGCATAATCACAATTTGCTCCAAGTCTCATATATGGAATCAATCTGTAATGAATTGAGTAAAGATCATTTTCTTTATACAAAATTCCCTTTAACAATAGTGACACAAAGCCTCCTGCAATTTTAGATGATGGTATGTCAAGTTCTTTGCAAACTTGATCACGTCTTTCTTTGTATTGTCCTGTGGTAAAAGTAGTTGTGTTTAATTGCAAAATTAACGGCCACATAACTTTCTCCCAAACAAATCTTCTATTTTGGGTAGCAGATGCGTATTTTCCCTTCTCTTCCAACATTGACAACGTTCAAAAAGTTCCAATCTCAATTTAATAGTTGATGAAATCAAATATTGAAGAAGCACTGGACACATTATCTCAAAGTTGGATGATTGAACCAATAATTCGAGATTTCATTTTGGGTAAAAAAACAAACGTATCAGATTTTGCAATAAAAGTAAATGATGTAGTGTTTCATATTCCATATATCGGTGGTGACGATGGATATGTTCTATGGAAATGTTATTGGCCTGATTGTCATAATTGCTGTAATAGACAAGGACGACTACCTCTTACAAGCAATGATTTGATAACAATCAGCAAACATCTGAAGTACGAAAAGGCATCAGATTTTGTAAAAAAAGAGACTAACATAGCAACTTGGGAAGAAAGAGGACCTTCTGGAAATCCTGTTGTAATGACTATGATAAATCTAAAACGCAAGGAAGATGAGACTGAAGCAAATGATGGCACCTATATCCGGTGTAGGTTCCTTGATGAGAAGGGTTATTGTGGATTACATCCGTCAAGACCAGGAGTATGTTACATGTATCCTTTTTCATCCTGGCTTGAAAATGAGAAAGGACAAGTTAGGGTTCATGCAACATTTCAATTCACAGGTGATTGTCCGGGATTTTACTTTGCAAAATCTGTTGATGAAATGAAAAATATTCTAATAGAGTATTCAAAAATGATATATGACTATACTATGAATTCCAGCAGAACTACTAGAGAAAACTTTGGTTATGTAAGTATGTAATTATTGTTGGTTAGGCTTTTGCAACTTTCATCATGTCAGTCATTTTGATTTCCATTCCAAATCTTCTCTCATTTTTCTTCATGTATCTGTAAATTGCTAGCATATCAAAAAAATTCTTCATCATGCCAAATTTGCTATCCATTTTATTTCTTACAAATGATAACACCTTTGAATATATTGCAAATTTTTCAAGAACCGTCTGTCTGTATCTTTCATTGTCTCCAAGTGTATCCACAAAGATATCTCCACATGTCATACTTGGAATTATTCCTTCACCCAGCAATGGGTATACGGTTCCTATTGATTCTCCGACCCCTATGACCTTTCCGTGATAGAATGGCTCACACATGTCTGGAGTTGCAAGACGTATTGGTCTTCCTACTGTCTTTAAGATCTTGCCTCCGTATTTTTTCAAAAATGCATTTGTCTCTACTATGTGGTTTCTGTTTTTATCGCCTGCTCCAATATGTGCAATGTTGTCCCCTAGAGGGAAATACCAGAAATACCCACTAATGGAAGAGAATGGTTTTAGATAAAAGTCATCAAATGGTACACCATTTTCATATTCTACCTTATACTGATATGTTGGCAAGTGAAAGTCTTTTTCAAGTCTTGGTAGATATGATCTGTGAAAACCTGTAGAGTCTACTATGATGTCAAATTCTGATTCTAAATCTTGAAGTTTTGGAGCAGCACCATAGTGTATCTTACAGCCTTTTGCCATGTCTTTTATCAAACCAATTTTATTGTAAGTACACAATCCCTTGAGTTTGATCTGAAATCTTTCAGAATTCATGTCAATGTACATCTGCTTTCCGTCATGTATTACATAATCATCAAAATCTAGACCTACCTTGTTTGCAAATTCTTCCATTGGAGCCTTTGATGTACCCCAAGCGCATATAGAATCATGATTTTCAATAGTGGATCTCTCAAAACCTACCACTTCGTGTTGATTCTTTAATCTTGCAAGTAGATATGCTCCGGCAACCCCTATGCCAACTACAGCTATCTTCAAACTACCTTATACCTGAAATAACCTAATAAAAACATGTGGCAATTGCTATTCAATCAAAATGGCAGGTTTGTATGGTCTTGATGTTCTTGCTTTGTTTTTTGGATCATATTTTTCTTGGTCTGATTCTGCAAACACTTGAGATGTAATTCCAAATTCTGCTTGTATCAACGAATTCATCTCTGCAAAAATCTTCTTTTCATCAATGAGACCTGTCTTGTTTTTTGCCTCTCGTTCTTCTTGTGATTCTGCTAGTATGTCATTTACTGTTTTTTTCACAAAATCAGGATCCTTTTTTACATCTTCTGTTTCCTTATCTGCGATAAGATGTTTTATCAGAGCTCCTATGTTCATTTCACCTGCAACAATCTTTGATAGAATTTTTTGATATGCTTTTACTTTCCATTGGGATGGTGTGTAGATGGTTATCTTTTTTGGAGTTATCTTTGTAACCTTGATTATATTTTTGATATCTTCTATTGTGTTTTTGAGCAAGTTTTCTGACTGGAGAGATTCATAGTCTATCATATTGTCATGATATTCAGGCCAATTTGATTTTGATACCATTCCAGAGTTTCCAAGCCTTGACCACATCTCTTCTGATGCATATGGTGCAAATGGTGACATCATTGCTACTCGTGTAGACAGTATGTTATGTAAGATTCCTGCAAAGTTTTCACGCTTCTTGGCAAGAGCTCTCTTCATATACCATTGAAGATCAGAATCAAACTCGTAGAGAATAAGATGTAGTGCTTCTCTTAATCTCATCTTCTTTATTGATGCAGTAGTTTTGAGAACCAATTGCTCAGCTCTACTTTTTATCCACCGATCTTCTTGTTCTAGACCAGTATATTGAGAAACTGTATATTTAGAACACTCTTCTAGCATGTTTTCTAATTTGCTTTTAATTCCCTTTGCAGCTTCCTGATTAAAATCAGCATCCTGAAGTAATTCTGCAGAAATCAAAATTGTCAGTCTTATGGTATCTGCACCATGTGTTCTTATGGCATCTCTTAGTGGAATTATGTTTCCTTCTGATTTTGACATCTTTTTTCCGTCCATAAGTACTGAACCATTGACTACAATTTCCTCTGGCCAGTATTTTTTTGGAAATATTGCAATGTGGTTAAAAATGAAAAATGTCAAATGATTTGGAACTAGATCTCTTCCAGAATGTCTTGCGTTTACTGGGTAAAAATACTGGAATTCTTTTTTTATCTTCTCTAAAAGATCAAGCGATATGTTACATTGGGTTGATACATTGTTTGCATCTCCCTTGTCTAAAAATACGTAATCGAAAAATACACTAGGTGTATTTTCTGGTGTAATTTCTTTATTGTTTACATATTTTGATATTGTATAGTATGCCATGTAGATGACAGAATCTGCAAGACTTTCTATTATCCAGTTCTTGTCCCATGGCAATTTTGTTCCAAGTCCGTGCTGTCTTGCACATGCTCTCTCTCTGAGCCAATCAACCACATTATTGAATTCATTTCTGATGTCCTCTGGAAGAATCTTCATTTCGTTTATCCATGAATGCACCTGTTCTTTCCATTGTGGATCAGAGTAATTGAGAAACCATTGGTTATTGAGAATCTTTACCACACATTCTGCACCACATCTACATCGTATTGGAATCTCATTCAGCTCGTATAGAATGTCTGCATTTTTTTCTTGCAGCATCCATTTTTTTACCTCTTCTTTTGCGTCTGCAACTATTTTATTTGCAAATTTACCTGTGTTTTGTTTCAGCTTTCCACCGTAAAACTCCTTTGAGTATATCTCTTTGGTGGCCTCATCTAGTTTTGGACTGTTCTGGTTATCTATCTGGAATTTTTTTATGGCATCTAATGCCGGAACTTCACTATACCCATCAGTTTCGATTATTGATATTGCTTTAATGTGTTCGACTTCTGAGAGTTCTGGATGTTTTGTAATCTCTTTTTTGAGATCTTCTAGGGCTTGGTAATCAAAAGGTGCGTGTGCGGGAACAGACATTACAATGCCTGTACCATTTTCACTTTTGACAAAAGTTGCGGGCAGCAACAGAATTTGATCATTTCTTTCTGGGACCTGAACTTTTTTACCTACTAGTTGTTTTCCTGGTATCTTGTCTAACCTGGTTATTGTCTTGTTTTGAAATTCTAGCTTTCTTGCACATTCGCTGCTTACTATCCATGTCTCATTATCGACTTGAATTATTTCGTAAATGAAATCTGGGTTTATCCAGATGTTTGTCACTCCAAAAATTGTTTCTGGTCTAAGTGTTGCAGTGGGAATGATGTACTTGTCATACTTGAATTTGATTATTGTATACTCTGTGAAACTTGGTTCTACATCTCCTTGTGTGTCATGTTGTGATACTGGGTTTTGATCTTTTGGACACCATCCTACAGGGTGGGTGCCTTGGATTATGAGATTTTTTTCTCTCAGTCTTCCAAATTGCCACTCGATAAACTTGCTGTAAACAGGATCTATTGTTGTAAATTCTCTTCTCCAGTCTATCGAGTATCCCATCTCAATCATTCCTGCTTTAATCTCCTGGTGGAAATAATCTGCAATCTTTACTGGTTCGACAAACTCTTCTATCTTCTCGTCTGGAACCTTGTACAAAGTGCGAAATGTTTCAAGCAATTTCTTATCGTTGTCTTGAACTCTTCTTGCCATGCCGAGAATTGGTGTACCTGTATAGTGAAATCCCATCGGAAATAACACGTTGTACCCTAACATACGCATGAATCTTGCATGTACGTCTGCCAGCGTGTATGTTCTTCCATGTCCTACATGTTGAGGTGAATTTGGATACGGGTATGCCACTGTTACAAAGAATTTTTTATCATTATTTGGGTCAGTCTCAAAATACTTTCCTTGCTCCCACTTGTGTCTCCACTTTTCTTCAAGTGATATCCAATCCATGTGTTATTTCTCTCCGGTGACTAGATTCTCAATGGTTGACAAGGCATCTTTTATCTTTGAGAGATCTTTTCCTCCTCCTTGACCAAATGTGTCTTTTCCACCTCCTGATCCTCCTAGTACCTTGGAGACTTGTTTTACCAAATCTCCTGCCTTGCTAGTTGATATCGCATCCGTGCCGCAAAATGCTATTATCTTGATTGTTTCATTTTTTATGACAAGTGCACAATAGATTAATGACTGGTCCATCTTTGTTGCAAGTTCTCCAACCGGTATGTGGAATTCTTCATCAAGTTCCTCGTCTGCTATTGTGTATAGTTTGATTTTGCCAATGTTTTTTGCTTGAGAGATTGCTTGTTTTGCGGACGTTTCTGACGTTCTTTTAATTAATTGTCTTGATTTTTTCTTGGCATCTTCCGAGTCTTTCATGGCACGATCAAAAGATTCCAACAATTTTTCTTTGCTGGAGCCAAGAGACTTTACTAGATGTGTTATTTTTCTGTCTTGGGACTGGGTGTACTTGAGTGCAGATTGGCCTGAAACGAATTCTAATCTGACTACACCGTCCTGGATTCTCTCTGCTTTTGTAATTTTTATCAGTCCAAGCTCTCCTGTTTTTTGTACATGTGTTCCACCGCAAGCTTCTACGTCAAAACCTTCGATGTTTACAATTCGCACTAGCTTTACCGGTACTACTCCTCCTTGGTAAATTCTAAATCCATATTCTTGTTCTGCCTGTCCTCTTTCAAACTGGTTGATTAAAACTGGAATGTCTTTTCGTATTGTTGTATTAGCAAGATCTTCTATCTTTGTTATGTCTTCATCTGTGAGGTTTGAGTGGTGTGTAATGTCCAGTCTTGCATAGTCTTCATCTTTAAAGGCAGAATGCTGCCATACCCATAAACCTAATGTGTTTCTTGCAGAGGCATTTAGTACATGTGTACTGGTGTGGTTTCGTGTTATTCCGTATCTGCGCATAGAATCAATATTGCATTTAATCACTGCGCCTTCTTTTGGAACTCCTCCACTGGTTTCATGCAGTACTATGTTTCCATGTTTGCTTACGTCTATGACATCAAATTGAGCAATCTTTCCATGATCTGGTTCCTGTCCTCCTCCTCGTGCATAAAATGATGTCTTGTCTAATACCACGAATTTGTTGTTTATTATCTTGAGTACTTTGGCTTCAAATTCATGTGGGTCATTTTTGTAATATAATAAATCCGTATCAGGTATGCCGTCTAAATTGAATTCTTCTTTCTTTTCTGTCTTCTCAGATTGGTGCAAGTCTGCAAGTCTCTCGTAAAATGTAGATGGTATCTCTGGTATTATTTGAGATTCTTTGAGAAAATCTGGAGTTATACCATCTGATTCGTATAGACGAATTAAGTCATCTACTGATAATTTCTTGTTTTGTGTCTTTAATGTGGAAGCCATGTTCTTCATTCTAACTTTAGATTCAATGTAGCGATTTTTTTCTATCTCGATTATTGTTTTGACATCATTTCGTGTGTGTTCAAGTTCAGGATATGTGGACTTGAGATAGTCTATGTGAAGGTCAATTAGATCATTTAGATCAAAATTCCAGCCAAATCTGTCAATTGTAGCGAGCGTCCTTCTTAAGATCATTCTTAGATTGTATCCTCCTCCAACATTGCTAGGTAGTGCTCCGTCCGAGATTGCAAATATCAAAGTTCTCAAGTGATCTGCTACAGTATAAACTCCCTCAAGTGGAGAAATCATCTTATCAAGTTTTGAATCGTCTAGACCTGTAATCTTTGCCGCATTCTTTCGTACTAGTCCCATGTCATCTGATTCTGAAAGGGATTTTGCTACTGCCATGAAATATTTTGAAATTATGCTGGAATCAATGTCGATACCTATCTTGCTTGTCATGTAATTTGTAATTGGTCCAAAACAACAATCATACGCGGTAGGAGTTCCCATTGTTACCCATGCAAATCTCTCAAGACCTGCTCCCATGTCTATAATTTTTTGATCTAGTATGGAGTAATTGGTAAGATCTCCTTGGAATTCTGTAAATACTGCATTACCAAGCTCTAATCCTCTGACAAAATATTCAAGTGATGATCCAAAAGATCCTCCACCTGCCCACACATCTTCTACAAATACTATCTCTTTTTTATTAATCCCGAATCTTTCTGTTAAAAGTTTGAAGTCAAGCTCCACACATTTATCCTTCCAATATCCTTGAGCATTTGGTATGCTATGCTGCCCAATCATGCAAAAACTCGAGAAATGTCTACCTGTGACTCCTACATTTTCAATATCTTTGAATCTAAGACATGTTTGTGGGACAATCAATGGGTTGGCTGGAAATTCAAAGACTACCTTTGATCCCATGACTCTTTGAAAATCTACAATTGATGCAATTGTGAAATAAAGGTCATCACGCCATCTGCAAACTACTGGATATCTTCCAACTGACTTGTGATTATTTTGAACAAAAAATGATTCTACTTCTTTCCATGCTTGGGTGTAATCAAATCTCTTATTTGTGGGCGGTTCGCCTATGAATGAATAGCTATTTTCTATGTGATCAGGGCACAAGATTATTCCATCGTCCAAAGTCCAGAAAAACCTCTTACATTTGACGCAGGATTTTCTTCGAAAACCTTCCTTTTCAAATAATTCTACCTTGTAATATCTGTCAGGCTCGGTAGAAAATTTTGCGAGGATCTGGTCCTTGTCCATTTCACAATTTTTTCTTCTGACTGATATTAAGCATTCTGAACCAACACATTAAATATGATTTATTGGAGAAATTTCTTATGTTTGTAAGAAAGGGCTGGAAGGAGGGAGACCATGTCTTTGCATCAAAGCCTAATGGGGAATACAAAGATATTGTTGTAGGTATTGTAACGGGAGTAGAAAATTCCAATATTGGAGTTAATGGAATTATAATAAATCCTGTAGGCTTGAAAAATAAAGTAGCACAAGGAAAGGCTGGCCCTCAATCGCTTGAAATTTTAAAAAATCCAAATCCGAAAGAATGCATCTTTGCTTTGATATATAGAGTAGAATACAATAATTTTACTGGAGTCTTTGACGTTAACACTGACTCTGTTGAAAAAGTTCACAAAAATATACATAACATTATTTCTGGTTGGGTTAGAGAGTCAATTCCTGAATTGATCAACAATGTACTTTCATTGCCTGAAGGTCAAGAAAGAGAACAAGCAAAGCGACTCTTAAAACAAAGAATGGATACACTTTATGATAAGGATCTAAAGAAATACATGTATTCGATCTGTCGTGGTCTGAAGATATTGAATTAAAAAACTAATTTTTTCTTTTAGGCTCCATAGTTTTATATTATGCCTCTTGCAAAAATTGTTTACAATGGAATACGTATACGCTGCGTTGCTTTTGCACAAACAAAAGAAGGAAATCAACGAAGCAAATATTGCTAATGTTATCAAGGCTTCCGGTGCTGAGGTAAATGAGGCTCAAGTAAAAGCACTCGTTGCTGCACTAGCTGATGTTAACATTGAAGAAGCAATCAAGGCTGCTCCAGTAGCAGTTGCTGCACCAGCAGCAGCTCCAGCAGGTGGAGGTGCATCAGAGGCAAAGAAAGAAGCCGAGTTGCCATCTGCCAAGACTGAAGAACAAGCCATGGAAGGTCTTTCCGCACTATTCGGTTAAACCTGTAATCTACCTTTTTTGTAATCTCAAACATTATTTACTTTGGTCTAGTTTAACCTGTTAATTTGACGACATTATTTTCAGTCCAGGATATCGTACTTGTTCTGGACATGTTTGGAACGATGGCATTTGCAGTTACTGGTGCATTTAAGGCAATTGAACACAAGGCAGACATTGTAGGAATTATTATTCTTGCAACCATAACTGGTGTTGCAGGTGGAACTATACGTGACATTGCACTTGGGCATTTTCCTCCTCATTCTATATCTGATCCAACATATGTAATCATAACAACCCTCACTGGTGTTGTCATCTTCTTTTTGTATCCGAAAATGCAAAAACATTGGAATTTGTTTTTAAAATTTGATGCTATTGGTCTGGGTGTATTTACTGCAATTGGTGCTACTATTGCTTATCAATTGTTTGGAATGAATTTTCTTGCAATAGTTATGGCGGGAATGGTAACAGCTGTGGGGGGAGGAATATTGCGAGACATGTTTGTAAATGAGATTCCGTTGGTTTTTGTAAAGGAATTATATGCTTCGGCTAGTTTTCTGGGAGTTGTTGTTTTTTATGTCTTGTTGGCCTTTACATCTATGTTAGAACTAGCTACAATCTGTTCCATCTTGATGACAACGGTGTTGAGATTGGTTGCTATGAAATACAACTGGAACTTGCCAAAAGCAATCAGGTAATGGTTACTTATTGAGGAGTGTAACCTTTTGCTTTTGTTGCCACTGCTTTTGCCTGGCCATGTGCTCTCTGGATTGTTGCTTCTTTGGTATCTTCTGTGAGGAAGCCTGATTCTATTGCAAGTGATCTTGCCTGCTGTGAAGCTCTTGCTAGTATGATGTTGATGTTTTCTTTGGTTATGTAGCCTATCTCTATTGCTAGTGACATTGCTTCCTGGTGTGCTTGTGCAAATGCTGTTCTGTATTGCTCAACATCTACTGTAAGCTCATCCTGATTGTATACTACCTTGTCCTCTAGAGCTGAATTTAGGACAATGCCTGCCTCTACTGCTTTGACATCAAGTTTGCTCAAAAGGGTGGCTAACTTTCCTGATATGATGTCTCCCTTCTTTGCAGCTGTTGAATCCTTTGTAATCCAAACTGTTCCTTGATCAATCTTGGTGGATACTCCTGCTTCCTTGAAATCTGTGAGAATTGGACCTGGTGTAATTCCTGTGTTTCCTGCCTTGATTACTACATCTATACTTGCCTTATCTCCGCCTCTTGCAGCCATCATTACTTTGTTCTTACCAAGTAAAATGTTCAATTTGATGGGGCTCATGTTGGTAAACATTAGTACACATTGACCAACTAGGTTTGCTGCAAGTTTTTCAATACCTGGAATCTTTAATGTAGAAAGTGCTTTCTGGGCAACTTTATCTTTTACACTTACAATCTCTACTTCGCCTTTGAATTTTTTTCTCAATGGCAATAATTGGGATGATCTTACTTTTTCCATTCTTACAAGGGCCACAACTTTGTACTTGTTTGGCAACTCTTGTAATTGCTGGTACATTTGGGCTTTCTTTTGAGGATATGTTTTTCTGTTCTCGTGCATTTTACTTCGTTCCTTGTTGTGTTGGTTTTGAGATCTTACCCATGCTTGTCTTGATCATTATTTTTTTAATATTCTTGTCTCCACCTGGCAATTTTTTCTCTACTGTTCCAATTACTGCATTTGCATTTGCTAGCAAATCTTCATCAGACATTGTTTCATCACCAATCTTGCATGCTAGTGATAGAGAATTTTTCAGTCTTACTCTTATTGAGGATCTAAATCTTTCCAATATGGAATCAATTGGAGCATTAAATGGAACTGGTGTTGGCATCTTTCCTCTCGGACCCATGAATTGACCCAATGTTTTACCTACATTTGCCATCACTGTAGTGTCTGCAAGGAAAAAGTCATAACCGTTGATTAATTTACGAGACTCTCTTTTGTTTGAGCCCATCTGTGTTACTTGTGCACTGTCTACGACTAGGTCTGCATTGGCACTTTTTGCCTTTACTCCCAAATCACCTGATGCAATTACGCATATTGCAGAAGACTTGTTCATTTTCTTTGGAAGCTGAACTATCTCATTAATTGCAAATCCTTTCTTTACATCTATGTCCTTGAATACCATGATTAGCTCTACTGCCTGCTTGAATTTTCTTTGTTTTGTACTCTTTTTAGCATCAGTTATCATCTGAGCTATCTGGGACTCGGTAATCATTACGAATGTTTTCTAAATTGCCTATTTAAAATCCTTTAGAGATAAAATCCTTCGAGAATTGCATATTTGTAAAAATTTTATGTATTATAATTGGCCTTGAAACAAGAATACTTTTGGAAAAGTAACTTACATTTATTAAATAGTAATAAAAACAAGTCGCAAAGTTGCACAAATTTGATGAATTAGACATGAAAATAATTACCGAGCTGAGCCGTGATGGTAATACTTCGGTTCCACATCTCTCAAAGAAACTAGGTGTGAATACATCTGTTCTCTATAGTAGGGTAAAAAGGCTTGTCAAGAAGAAACTCATAAAAAAATTCACAATTGTTGTTGATGAATCATTGATTGGAATTGGGGTAAGGGCAACAATGGGAATTAACAGAGATCCAAAATTAAAGGATCAGATACACAAAGCATTGCTGAAAACTCCTGAAATTGTTTCAATATCTGAAGTTACAGGAAGGTTCGACATACTGCTTACTTTGCGTGCACGAAATCTTGAAGAACTGCACACTGTGGCTATAGAAAAGATAGGAAAGATAGAGGGAATACAAAACACTGAAACTTTTGTAGAATTGCAAAAGACTGACAAAGATGCAGTTTATACTGTTACAGAATAATTTACTTGAATTTATCGTCCCAATTGCCTGCTTCTAGCTCGGCAGTTGCTTCTTTTGGATTCTTTCCGTTTATCTTGATTCCTAATGCAAGACAAGTTCCGATTATCTCTTTTGAAGCAGTCTTGATGCTTAATGCATAAGATGAATCTATTTTTAATTTGGCAACCTTGACAACTGAATCAGTTGTAATGTCTCCTACCCATGTTGCACCTGAAGTTCCAGAACCTTTCTGAATTCCTGCCTCTTTTAGAATTAAAGCTGCAGCAGAAGGAATTCCTACTTCGACTGTCCATTTTTTTGTTGCCTTGTCTACATTTACTGTGACAGGAACTTTCATTCCTTCAAAATCTTTTGTCTTGTCATTTATGGCAGTGACTATTTGTAATATGTTCACACCTAAAGGTCCCAATGTAGGTCCCAATGGTGGGCCAGCACTAGCTTGACCTCCTGTTACAAGTGCAGAAACAGTTTGCATATCTGCCATGTTTTATTTTCCTTATAACTGCGAATTTAATCCTTGCTACTGAGTTGATGGTTTAAGGTAGTTTGCATCAACAGTTACTGGTAATTGGTATGGAGCGTCAAGTAAGATGACAGTAGCTTCTTCTTTGTCATGATCCACTCTTGTAACAGTAGCTTTCATGCCCTTGAATGGACCACCGATGATCTCAACTACTTGGTCAACTACAAGTTCTGAAACAGTAGATTTCTTTACCAAATATCCTTCAATATCCTTGAATGCTAATTCCCCGCGTAGCTGTCCTCTGATATGTCTAATTCCTTGTAATGCATCAAATGCAGCATTGGCATCTATTGCTTCTACAACTACATACCCTTTGAGACTGTCAAGTAGCAATACTGACTGTATGTTGAGTTTCTTTAGTTTGATTCTGTTTTCCAGTAGGCCCATGACTACTTTCTCTTGACCTCCAGTGGTCCTAACTGCAAAAAAGTGTGATTTTGTTTCTTGAGCCATTTTATCTATGTCCTAAATTAATAACAGCAAAGGTGAATTGAATTATGAATCCGATGGCACCAAGTGTAGCCATACCAAGTACAACCAATCGTAGATGCTCTGCATAGTCTTCCTTGTCTGATTTCTTGGCAAGTTTCATAGTGTTGACCATGTCCTTGAGCATCTGCTTTGGGTTTACCTTTACCATTGCAGGACTTTGCCAAAGTGTCCTTATAATTCTTATTTTAAAGTGGGTTACTTTAATGGCTGAAATGTTAACAGGCGTTCTTCCTTGCCAAAATCAAATGTTATTGTAACCTTTGTAGTTATTTTCTTAATGCCTGTCTTATTAAAATCTGTAATATCCTTTGGATTCAATGCCAACCACTTTTCTATGAGATCCTCCCTGCTTCTGTTTTCTAGGATGTTTAATGATTCTGTGAATTTCTCATTTTTGTCTATGTGATGTCTGTCTTGCACTTTGCGTTCAATCCTTTTTATCATTCATTTTTCTTCCAAAATTTTCATACTCTGCTGATTTCTCAAATGCTTCTTTTATGGGAACCAGAGTAGTGATGATGTTTTCTTTTTGTTTTTCAACCATAGTTCTAATTTCATCAAACTCTGATTTTCTTGGTAGTCTATCTATTATACTGTACAAGACGTTGATTTCATTTAATGTATTAAGAGATACTTTGTATGATACACTGAGAAAATGACTAAGTGTGGATATTGTACTGAATACCATCCACATCTCTTCTTCCTCATTTGTAACATTGGCCATTCTTCTAAACAGTTGCTGTTTCTATCTAGTATGTCAGAAACTCGTGTCAAATCTTTTTCTAATTCTACAGAACGAGACATTCCTATCTCTCTTTTAGATCGTTCTTGACTTTTTTTGGATCTTCATCTTCTAACCAAGTCTTTAACGCAATTTCAACTAGTTGTGATAAATCAAGTTCCCTGTCAATTGCATCTTTCTTTGCTTCTTTCCAGACAAACGGATCTATCTTGATTGATGTTGTATCTCTTTTCACATTTGGATCTAATTTTACTCTCATTATACTATCATACTACTAGTATTATTTAAATTTTGAAGTATGTGTCAGTATACATCCTTTGATATAATAAAGCGAGATTTTGATCATTAATTGTGGAATTACTAATCGCATACGAATCTGATCCTGCTGGATATAACATGGCATATTTTATTTCAAAACAAATGAAAAAAGATGGTGAAATCTACCGTGGAAAATATTTTGATCTTGTGGTGATACCAACCCCTGCAATATCTGCGGATTGGATTGAAGACAAGTATCATTATGATGGCTATGTATTCTTGTCAAAACATGCTGCTGAGAGTGGCACTCTTGCATTGACATGTCATAGTACGGGAAACTTTGGAGATGCCATGTTTGGTGGATTTCCAAGACAAGTAGCAATACCTCATCCTCACATACAAAAGTCATATATGAAGAAATTATGGGAGAGAAAAAACCTCTTTTCAAAGTTTGATATCATAATTGAGGCAACTCATCATGGACCAACAGCACTTGGCAAACCAAGTTTGTTCATTGAGATAGGCACCACTGAAAAGGAATGGAATGACAAACAGTTGTGCGAAGATGTATCTGAGGTAGTAGTAAATACAATGTCTGAAAAACCACAAAAAAATGATGTTGCAATATGCTTTGGAGGTACTCACTATCCTAGTAAATTCAATAAAGAACTAATAGAAGGTAAATTGGCTCTGGGAACCATAATTCCAAAACATGGTCTTGATAATGTAGATTCGGAATTGTTTGATCACATCTTAAAACGTAACAGTGAAGCAAAACTTGCTCTAGTTGACTGGAACGGACTAGGTAGCAATAAACAAAAAATAGTAGATATGATAAATTCTTCTAGGCTTGAGATGATAAAAATTTGAAACTAGAACATAAAGTGTATGAAAAACTCTTACAGGTTCCAAAAGGTAAAGTGACAACATATGGGGAACTTGCCAAGGCAGTTGGTTTGAAAAATGGTCAACGAGCCATTGGGAGAATGATGAACAAGAATCCTTTTCCTGTTATTGTACCATGTCATCGCGTGATAATGTCTGATGGAAAGGTAGGAGGATATGCGTGGGGGGAGAAAGTAAAAACAAACATGTTGTCAAGAGAAGGAATTGAAATCAAGAAAGGTAGAATTCAGAATGCTGATGTAATCTTTAGATTTTGAATTTACTTTTTGATTCTAACTTCTTCTATGAGGCTTCTAAGGTGGGCCAAGTTTCTAACTTGATTTCCGCTTACTTGCTTGTATAGTTTCCAATAGTTTTCATTTGCTATTTCTTTTCTTGATTTTGAAACCTTTAGCTGGTGTCTCATTGCTCTTATTCTCTTTACGTATACTTCCTTCTTTCCTACTCTGGATCCTTTTCGTCCCTTCTTGGAACCTTGTTTAGTTCCACGCTTGCGTCTCTGTGATTTTTTAAAGTGTGATCTTCCTTTTGAAGTTCCAACAACTGGTTTTACTTGTATTGTTCCTGCAGTAATCAAACTTCTAATGTTGTCACGGGTGATTGCATCAGTGATATCATCTAGATACTCTGGATCAAATCTTACTCTACCTACTCCGACTCCAAGAATTCTGGAGACCAGCTGTCTTTTTGACTTAAGATTTACTACCACTTGCTGACACTCTCGCGTTGAATACTTTAAAGTTCTTCTCTATTGCCTTGGTGATTATTTCGGTTCTCTTCTTTGTTCCTACTCCATGACCAAATCTGATTCCGTCTTTTTTTGGATCAAGTTTCTCCAAGTCCCTCAAATTGTAAACTAGATTATCTGTAAATCCTGATGGATGTAATCCTCTTGCGATCTTTGGTCCACCATATCCAACTCGAACAAGAGCTGGCCATCCTTTCTTTTGTTTTCTCTGGTGGTTGTCCATACCTTTTGGTTTTCTCCAAGACTTTGCTAATTTTGAATATCTCCAACTCTCTTGTCTTACAAATTCTGGTCTGTGCTCAGACACCTTCTTTCTAAGTTCAAGAGCTTCTTTATTGATCGGCATGTACACGACTATGATTAAATTTTACAATAAATACGTTTCTTGTTTGGGTTTGCATGATCCGAAGAGATAATAAGGATTTTCATAGGAAGTCGACTTACCAGATGATAGAGGATTTGGAGCCTACGATCACTCGTCACGTTGTATCGCAATTGGAGCAAATGGGCATTAAACCCGCAAAGATCCAGAGAAATTTGCAGGTGGATGCACTCATTGATTTAATTGAAGAAAAAAATGAAGGAATTCTGACTGCAAATGGGGCAATAGCAGTAAAGACTGGAAAATATACTGGAAGATCACCTGATGACCGTTTCATAGTGGATGACTCTCAAACTCATGATACTGTTGACTGGGGAAAAATCAATCACCCATTCCCAGATGATAAATTTGATAAATTATACCAAAAAATGAAGCAATACATTCAAGGAAAGGAGATCTTTATCTTTGATGGATTTGTAGGTGCTGATACAAAACACAGACTACCAATTCGAATCATAACTGATCATCCTTGGCAAAGCCTGTTTGTAAGGCAATTATTCATACGACCAACTCCATCGGAATTGGAATCCCACAATCCTGAATATACTGTTATTGCATTAAATGATTTCAAGGCAACTCCTGAAACAGATGGCACAAGGACTGATGCCTTTATCATTCTAAATTACTCAAAGAAAGTCGTACTGATTGGTTCTACATCCTATGCTGGAGAGATAAAAAAATGCATGTTCTCTGTCATGAACTACATCTTGCCATCACGTGGTGTTTTTCCTATGCACTGTTCTGCTAATATTGGAAAAGGAGGAGACACAGCTTTGTTCTTTGGGCTTTCCGGTACAGGAAAGACTACGTTGTCTGCTGATTCTAATCGTAGGTTGATTGGTGATGATGAACATGGATGGTCTGATACTGGCGTCTTTAATTTTGAAGGTGGATGCTATGCAAAATGCATCAATCTAAACAAGGAAGCCGAACCTCAAATTTGGGACGCAATAAGATCAGGTGCTGTGCTTGAGAATGTAGTGATTGACAAATCTACAATGATGCCTGACTTTAATGATGGCAGCCTCACAGAAAATACCAGAGCCGCTTATCCTCTTGATTACATTCCTGGTGCTGTGATACCTAGCTTGGGAGGAAATCCCAAGGTGATAATATTTTTGACTGCTGATGCATTTGGCGTGTTACCTCCGATAGCTCGTCTGACAAAGGAAGGTGCAATGTATCACTTTATGTCTGGATATACTAGCAAGCTTGCAGGAACTGAGAGAGGAATCACTGAACCAAAAGCTACTTTCTCAGAATGTTTTGGTGCTCCTTTCATGTCACGACATGCATCAGTTTATGCAAAACTCTTGGGAGAAAAAATAACCAAGCACAATACTATAGTATATTTGATAAACACTGGCTGGTCAGGCGGACCATATGGAATTGGAAAGAGAATGAATATTCATTATACTAGAAGCATGGTTACAGCAGCATTGTCAGGCGAGCTGGACAAGGTTCAGTATAGGCATGATGATGTGTTTAATCTTGATATTCCTGTAACATGTCCAAATGTTCCATCTGATGTACTAAATCCGAGAAACACTTGGTCTGACAAGGATGCATATGACTCGTCTGCCAAAAAGTTGGCTCAGATGTTTGTTGATAACTTTAAGAAATTTGGCAACGTGGCACAAGAGATAGCAAATGCTGGACCGTACACCTGATTTTATCTGCGTCTTAAAACAAGTCCAACTACAACTGTAATGATCATTATACTTGAAATGATCTCTATTTGTTTTAGTGGGATTTGCAAAATGTTTTCAATGTCAAAATAATTTCTTGTGATGTGGTTTACAGTCAATGTTTGATATGCATAGTCTGTTTGATTTCCTACTTTGATGTCTGCTTGAATCCAATATTCTCCTATATCATCAATGAAAACAGTCTTGTAACTCTGTGGTGTAATTCCAATTGTTTTTGTGTCATGTGAACCGGTCTTTGTAACTGATATCTTTGCATATGACCATTTTTCTGGATAATTGATTGCAAATCTCATTGATGTGTCATTTTGGTTAGCTACTAGGGTGCCTTTTGTTACATGGACCAGAACGGGTATACGGTATGATATTTTTGAATCATCAACTAGTATGAATCCTTCATAATCTCCTTGCATTTTTGACTTGTCTGTAATTTCTACATTTATGGTATCATTGTTAACAGAATGTTTGAAGATTAAATCTGGATTACTTGACAAAAATTGAATCTTCAATTGCGGGATGGTGTCATTATTGATTGTCTTCAAGTGTAATGTCTTGGTTTGATTTGGCATATCATATGACAGGTCGTAGACTAGTTGGTGAGGGGTGATTATCAAATTTGCATAAGTTGCTCTTGTAATGTTTAGTCTACCGCTACCTGCAACCTCGATTGGAAATGTATTCCCATATGCGTCTGTGACAGGATCAGTTGTTGTGGTTATCAGGGATGCTATCTCTGTGGGGTCCAAATATGGATGTTCTTGCAGTAATATGGCGACTGCTCCTGTGACATGAGGTGTTGCTATGCTTGTTCCGCTAGTCAAGTTGTACTTTCCTCCAATTGTTGTTGTGTTAACATAAACTCCTGGCGCTACAAGATCTGGTTTTATGTAAAATGGAGAAACTGGTCCGCGTGAGCTAAATGGTGCAACAAAATCTGGATGATAAAATATGTCAAGGCTGGCTATTGTATTACTTTTTATGGATTCTTGCAACCTTGATCCGTCATAGCCTGACATTGAAATGACTGGAATTCTTGGACTATAGTTTTTAGTTGCATTTGGTCCTGCTATTTCTCCGTAGAAAATTCCGCTTTGATTGTTAAATATGATTAGGCCTTTTGCGCCCCTGTCTGCCGCATTTTTTTCTTTCTCTGAGAAAAATACTTTTTCTCCCTTGATGTCACTGCCTCGTTTTTCAAGTAATATGGAATTTTCCACATCAAGGTCTTTTAGATCTGATACTCTACCATATCCTCCATAAACAATTTTGCCTTGTATTGTATTTTCTAAAATGCTGTCACCTAACATTGGCATTACGCTGTATGATTTGTTGCCAATCTTTAGAGTTGATACGATGCTTGATGCTATGTTGTTGTAGGTTGCACCTACTGTTATTGCATTGAAATCTCTTCCAGGACTTCCAATTGTCTCATTGTCTGGTCCGTTATTTCCAGAAGCTGTAACTACGACAACTCCATTTTGTACTGCCTCGTCAACCATATTCTCTAATTCGTCATTGGTTTTGTTTACTCCTAAACTTATGTTGATTACATTCATCTTGTCTTTTATTGCAGATGATATTGCTTCAACGATATATTCTGATGAGACTGCCTCACCTGTAGAGGAGACTTTGTATGAAAATAACTGTGATCTTGGAGCAACTCCGACAAAACTTCCATTGGCACCAATTATTCCTGAAACTTCAGTACCGTGACCGTTTACGTCTAATGGTTTTTGATCTGAATTGACAAAATCATATCCGCCGGCAATTCTGCCTGTTGGTCCATATCCTAGTAAATCTGGATGGTGGAAATCAATTCCTGTGTCTATTACTCCTACTTTGATTCCTTGACCATTCAAACCATGTTGATTTGGTGACTGGATCCCAACAAGCTTTAGACTCTGTGAAAAATTTTGTTCATGGGAATCTGTGATAAAATATGTGATGGACAAAACCAGAATTAGAGAACAAGCTAGTGATTTGTATGTCACATTGTATGTGGATTGAGACTAGATAAAATGCATTTGCAACAAAAACCATAAATTGCAAGAAATAGTTGAGTTTTTTATGGCAAAATATGAACTTCCAAAAGTACCATACTCGTATGATTCCTTGGAACCGCACATTGATGCAAAGACAATGGAAATTCATCACACAAAGCATCATCAGGCATATACTGATGGTTTGAACAATGCGCTTGCAAATGTAGGTGCTGAAATTCAAAACATGGAACTAACCAAGTTGTTGTCAGACTTGAATCAGGTTCCAGAAACTGTTAGAGGTGCCGTAAATTTCCATGGAGGTGGTTATGAAAACCATGCTCTATTCTGGAATAGTATGAAGCCAAGTGGTGGTGGAAAACCGGGCGGTAGCTTGCAAACAGCTATTGATTCTGTGTTTGGAAACTTTGACAGCTTCAAAGAGAAATTTGTTAAAGATACCATTGCTATACAAGGAAGCGGCTGGGGTTGGTTAACTTACAATCCACAGACTAGGAAAGTTGAGTTTACTACAATGCCAAACCAAACAAGTCCACGTACCAAAGGTCTAATACCCTTGTTGGGTCTAGATGTTTGGGAGCACGCCTATTACCTCAAGTACCAAAATAGACGAGCAGACTATGTGAACGCTTGGTGGAATGTAATAAACTGGGATGAAGTCGATTCACGACTCTCCAAAGTAAAGGCATAATTCCTTTCTTCTTTTTGTTTTGCTCTTTTTCAGAATGAATTTATAGTCAACAAGAGAATTTTTTGCAAATGAGTGAAGAACAGGCCCAAGCATTGTTGCAGCAAATGCAGTCACTTGAAACATATCTAAATGATCTAGTGCAGCGAGAAACCACTGTAATGAGACTTGTACAAGAAGCAGTAAGTGCAGTGGATTCTGTAAAGGGAATGAGTGGAAATGTTGATGTTGAAACTTTGGTACCTGTAGGTCTTGGAGTATATGTCAAGGCGAAAATAAATCCGGAACAAAAAATGATTGTAAATATTGGTGCAGGTGCAGCAATTGAGCAAGACAAGAATTCAGCAATTAATTATTTAGAGTCTAGGATAAAGGAACTTGAATTAGTGTTACAGCAATTGGCTGGACAAAGAAATGAGGTCTCTATGCAACTAGAACGGGGACAACATGAAATGAACAAACTTATACAATCCGGTCGCAGTTCCCCACAGTAAGGCAATAAAACATGTTTGAGAAACTACGTAATGCATTTTCATTAGCTGCTAAAAGTTTTGGGGAAAAAGAACTCAAAGAGAAAGACATCGATGAAGTTTTGTTTGAGCTTGAAATTGCATTGCTTGAATCAGATGTTGCGACTGAAGTTATCGATTCGATAAAAGATGATTTGAAAAAACAACTGATTGGTTCAACTGTCAATAAAGACAAGATTGCAGAGACAGTAAAACAAGAACTACGAAAAAGTATCTCAAATATGTTCAATGATGCTGGAACTGTTGACATTTTATCAAATATTCAGAAAAAAAAGGAAAAGGGAGAACCGTATATCATATCTTTTATGGGGATAAATGGAACTGGTAAAACCACCACCATTGCTAAATTTGCAAATCTTTTGCGTGAAAACAAGTATTCTGTAGTAATTGCTGCTGCTGATACCTATAGGGCAGGTGCAATCGAACAAATAAGTGAGCACGGGAAACGGCTCAACGTCAAAGTTATTGCACAAAACTATGGTTCTGATCCTGCTGCAGTGGCAAGAGATGCGGTCTTGTATGCCAAGTCTCACAAGATAGATTGCATTCTCATTGATACTGCAGGACGAATGCAAACTAGCAAAAATTTGATGGACCAGATATCTAAAATCAACAAGGTAGTAAATCCTGATCTAAAACTGTTTGTAGGGGATTCTCTTGCAGGAAATGATACTGTCAGTCAAGCAAGGGAGTTTCACAATTACACAAAATTTGATGGTGCCATACTGACAAAAAGTGATGCTGATGCACGTGGAGGTTCTGCGATTTCTATTGTTAAGGTTACTTCCAGTCCTATTCTCTATTTGGGAGTAGGACAAGAATACTCTGATTTGAAATCTTTCAACAAGGAGGTATTTTTAGAAACTATCTTTGGTCCAGAAGAATCTGTTGAGGAAATAAAGAAAAAACCAGAACCTAAAGTTGAACTAAAACCAGAACCTAAAGTTGAACTAAAACCAGAATCTAAAGTTGAACTAAAACCAGAATCTAAAGTTGAACTAAAACCAGAAAGGTCCACACAAGAAATATCTAATGATGACCCATTTGTTGGAATTTCAACACAGGACATTGAGAAATATTCTGATATCTTTGATGTATCGCCTCCTGAAAGTGATGATCAGGCACGAAAACTTGCTGCTGACATTAGAAAATGGATTTCTGCAGGACGTCCAAAATCAAAACCAAAGGATGAACCAAAATCTAAACCAGAACCAGAGATGAAAACCAAAGATGAATCAGAGGAAGAAGACGAAGTAGACTCTGAAAAAGATGAGAAGCCTATAAAGAAGCGCTCATTATTTGGATGGCTAAAGAAATGAAAATTCAAACAAAAGATCTTCTTACACTAAATGAATTAAGTAAAAATGAATTACTTGGCATAATTGAAAATGCTATAAAATTAAAAAAAGATCTAAAAAAAGGAATCTCAAAGCCTGTTCTTAAAAATAAGACACTTGCTATGATTTTCCAAAAACCCTCAACACGTACAAGGGTTAGTTTTGAAACTGGAATGTTCCAACTTGGTGGACATGCTCTTAATTTGTCTGCTGATGATTTACAACTAAAAAGGGGTGAAACAATTGAAGATACTGCAAAAACACTCTCACGATATGTCGATCTGATTATGGCTCGAGTGTATTCACATGACGAAGTCGAAATGTTGGCAAAAAATTCGACAGTCCCTGTAATTAATGGTCTCTCTGATTCATTTCATCCGTGTCAGATATTGGCAGATCTCATGACCATACAAGAAAAAAAGAAGAAACTCAAAGGACTGAAAATTGCCTGGATAGGAGACGGAAACAATGTATGTAATTCTATGATTTACGGATGTGCAAAGACATCTATTGATATTCATATTGCAACTCCTAAAGGATACGAACCAAGTCCTGATGTAGTTAAAGAATCAAAAAAACTCACAGACGTTCAATTGGTAACTGACCCAGTATTGGCAGTAAAAAATGCTGATGTAATAGTGACTGACACGTTTGTATCGATCCATCACCAAGCAACTGATAGAACAAAAGCTTTCCTGCCTCGCTTTCAAGTAAACTCTGATCTAATGAAAAAAGCAAATCATAACGCAATTTTTCTTCACTGTCTTCCTGCAAAAAGGGGTCAAGAAGTTACAAGTGAAGTCATAGACGGCCCACAATCTGTGATATGGGATGAGGCAGAAAATAGACTACATGCACAAAAAGCGCTCATGGCCTCACTAGTTCGAGTCTAACGTTTATAAGAGCTTCACCAAAATTTTTTGTAAATAGGATTAGTACATATGGCATATTCACAAATATTACGCAGATCTCGGGAAGAGAAGACCAACTATAGGAAGAGAAGACATCTTCTTATGGGTAGAAGAGACTTTATCACAGTTCAGATATCTAATGAAAATACTCTTGTGCAAATCCATAAACCAGAAATGGAAGGAGATAAGGTGCTTTCATCTGCTCATTCTAGATCGCTTCTAAACAAAGGATGGAAGGGATCACGAAAAAGTATCCCTGCAGCATACCTAACTGGTTATCTTGCAGGCAAAAAGGCACTCGCCAATGGGACTAAGAGTGCTGTACTATATACTGGTACTAGAAAATATACTCAAAGAATCGCAGCCGCATTGAAAGGAATAATAGATGCTGGCCTTGAAGTGCCTGCAGACGCCGAAACTTTTCCATCTGACGAGAGGATTAGTGGAAAGCATCTCAAAATTGCAAATGAGATCACTAAAGTGAAATCTGCAATAGATAGTGAGGTTAAATCCAAATGAGCAAATCAGAACAAAGATCAAGACCACCACGAAAAGAACCAGAACAAGTATGGACTCCACGAACCAAGCTGGGAAATCTAGTTGCAACTGAAAAGATCACAACTATGAAAGAAATTTATGAAAATGGTTATCGTATTCAAGAAGCAGGAATTATCAAGAAATTATTGCCTGGAATAAAGACTGAAGTAATTGATGTTGGTATAGTTCAAAAACAGACAACTAACGGTGAATATACTAGATTCAAAGCACTTGTTGCAGCAGGAGATGAAAATGGTTGGTTGGGAATAGGACAAGGAAAATCAAAACAAATGAGAATTGCAATTGAAAAGGCAACAAATCAAGCTTATCTTAATGTAAGTCCAGTAAAACTTGGCTGTGGAAGTTGGGAATGTAGATGTGATCAACATCATTCTGTGCCATTCAAAGTAAGAGGAAGAGGTGGAAGTGTGACTGTTGAAGTTATTCCTGGACCAAGAGGTCTTGGCCTTGTAGCTGGTGGAAATATTAGAAATCTTCTAAAATTGGCTGGTTTGAAAGATGCATGGACAAAAAGTACTGGATCTACAAACACTATGACATCTACTTCACGAGCTGTTTTGGACTGTTTGAGACAAACATTTAGTCAGGGTTGAATGAGAAGATGGGTAAAGCTTTCTTAATAGTTAGAATGAAGGGAACCGTTAACGTTCCATACTGGGCTAACACTACGATGGATCTTTTACACTTGGATAAAAGATTCAGAGCTACCATAATTCCAGAAAAAGACAATACAAAAGGAATGCTCAATAAAATAAAGCACTATGTATCATGGCAGGAAATTGATGTATCAACTGCAAAAGAACTATTAGAGAAAAAAGCACGAAAAGGTGGATATCAAAAAATTACTGCTGAAGATATGACTAAACTAGGATTCAAAAGCACTGATGATCTTGCAAAATCACTTGCAGATGGATCTGTCGCATTATCTAAATTAAAACCGCTAAAACCATGGTTTGCATTATCTCCACCAAAACATGGCTTCAAAAGAAATACCAAGAAGATGTATGGAGAAGGCGGAATTCTTGGTAGTCATAAAGAACTCTTAGCACAAGTGAGGTTAATGATGTAACATGCCAACACGAGCAAGAAAAACAAGAAAATATAGAGGAAGCAGACACTGCGGATGGGGACAGATAGGTCAACATAGAGCAAGTGGTCACAAAGGAGGACTTGGCCAATCTGGTTTGCACAAACATCATTTCATACGAATGCTCATGACAGATCCAAGACACTTTGGTCATGATTCTACTCACCCACCACATCCAAATCTAGTTCGAAAATGGGCTAGTGTAAGAGATTTGGATGATATCTATGCTAAATTTGGAAAACAGGAAGGTGGCAAGAAATTGATAGACCTTACTGAACTAGGCTATGACAAGCTGTTGGGAGGAGGACAGACTGAAAATGCTTATGTTGTTAAGGTGGAAAAATTCTCTGCTTCCGCCGAAGAAAAAGTAAAAAGATCTGGTGGAGAGGTGCAAGCAGTAGCGTGACATCTGAAGAAGGAACAACCTCTGCAGGTTTTTTAAGAACAATTATCTCAAAAGCTGAAACCTATATCCCACAAGTACCCAAGCCGAAAAAGAAAGTATCATTACAAGTTCGTTTGATGTGGTGTGGAATTGCATTATTTATCTACATGATAATGGGTCAGACACCTCTTTATGGTGCATCCACACCGTCCTTTGATTTCCTTGCATTTGCAAGAGTAATCTTTGCATCCCAACAAGGTACTTTGATAGAACTTGGCATTGGACCAATAGTTACCGCTGGATTGTTGATGCAACTCCTCAAGGGTTCTGAGATATTTCATCTTGATTTTAAGAAACCAGAGGATAGAGAGTTGTATCAAACTGCAACTAAGATTGTCACTTACATTGTAATCATTGCTGAATCTTCTTTGTACGGGATGGCAGTTTATGGCCCAAGAATGCCAAATCATGAAGCTATCTTCATCTTGGTAGGGCAATTAATCGGTGCATCTGTTATAATCATGTTACTAGATGAACTGGTCCAAAAAGGATGGGGACTTGGTAGTGGAATTAGTTTGTTTATCGCAGCTGGTGTGGCACAGCAAGTAATCTGGAGCATGTTCAGTCCTATACCGGCAGGAGACGGTGGTCCAGTAGGTGTATTTGCAAATATTGTACACGGTGCAATACATCATGACTTTAGTAATCTGTTCTTTAGGGCAAATCAATTGCCTGGAATATTTGGATTGCTGATAACTGCAGGTGTTCTGTTAATTCTTGTATATACTCAAGGAATCAAAGTAGAGATTCCAATTGTATCTACCAAGTATAGAGGATTTTCAGCAGTATATCCAATCAAGTTAATGTACGTATCCAACATTCCTGTAATCTTGGCATCTGCACTTACAGCAAACGCTGTATTTGTGGGCCAGATAATGTGGGCTAACTTTAACCCGCGAAACGCAAATCCTTTCCTGAATTTCCTTGGAATGTTTGATCCTACCTCTCCATCCACTCCTACAGGTGGTATTCTTTACTATGTTACTGCACCACGTGGATTGGATATAGTGGCACTTGATCCAACCAGAGCTGTTCTCTATATTTTATTCATGATTGGAATTGTGGTTCTATTTGGAAGATTGTGGATTGAACTTGGAGGCTTGTCAGCAAAAAGTGCTGCCAAGAACTTGTTAGATGCAGAGGTTCAGATACCTGGATTTAGACGTTCAAACCAACCAGTTGAAAACCTACTCCAAAAATACATTCCATCTGTTACCATTATCGGTTCTATCATACTTGGACTATTAGCAGGTACCTCAGATGTACTAGGAACATTCGGATCTGGAACAGGAATGTTGTTGACAGTTGATATCTTGATTAACTATTACAATTTACTTGTTCGTGAAAGAGTCGAAGAAGTAATGCCTACTCTGGGTGCATTGCTTGGCAGAAAGTAAGAGAATCATCATTGTAGGAATTCCAGGAGTAGGTAAAACTACTGTCGTATCAAAGGTAGTGGAGTTACTAAAAACGAAAAACATCAAAGTAAGTGTTTCAATATTTGGCACCGTCATGTTTGATGAAGCAAAAAAGAGGGGAGTGCAAAATAGAGACGATCTCAGAAAACTATCTGTAAAAGAACAAAAGGAATTACAATCTACTGCTGCACGAGCAATTTCGTCAATTACTGATGATGTAGTAATTGTGGATACACATGCATTCATTTCTACAAATGAGGGATTTTACCCTGGGCTTCCACATAATGTATTGGAAATTCTCAATCCTGATAGTTTTATCATGATAACCGCACGACCTGAAGAAATTTACAATCGCAGAATGACTGACACTACTAGAACAAGAGACATTGTATCAATAGATGCAATAAAAAAAGAACTTGATGTAACAAGTGCAATGCTTTCTACATGTTCTATACTATGTGGTTCTCCAATCAAGATGGTTCTTAATACTGAAGGTAAAGTTGATGAGGCGGCACGAGGCATCATAAGTGCAATGGGGTATAACCATGGAACATAGTCTAATTCTTAATTTTCTCAATTCTATCGTACTACAGATACCTGGTCTAAGTAAGGGACCACTAGGAAGTGCAAATCCAATTGTAAAGGGAATGATTCCTTCTGCACTTGGAATCATGTCTATCTCAATAGGTCTGAACTTGCTAAATGCAGTGATCAAAAGAAAGATGGTTGACCAGGAAAAACTAAAGCGACTGCTAAAAGAAACACGTGCTTGGCAGAAAGAAAGAATGGCTGCATTCAAGTCAAAAGACCAGGCAAAAACTGATGAGCTTAATAAAAAATCTGCATACATGAACAAGATGAACATGGAAGTGATGCAGATGAACATGAGGCCAATGATGATTACTTTTCTTCCATTGATTTTGATCTTTTACTTTGTTCTTCCGCCTTTGTTCTCATACACTGTAGCTATATCTCCAATATCTCTGAACTTTATTCCGGGAGGATTTTTTGAGCTTACTTGTACTGCCGCAAAAGTAGCTGAATCGCAGTTGGCAGGTCATCCACATGTATGTCAACATGTAAATGAATTGTATTTCTGGGCTTGGTATTTCCTTTCTTCTGCTGCCTTTAGTGGTATCATAATGCGAGTTACAAAAACTACAATGGATACAAGCTAAATTGCTCCGTTCAGTAATAATTTCTGGTCCTCCAGCCATCGGAAAGACTACGATAGCAAAAGGTTTGGGAGAAGAATTTGGACTCAAATATCTAAGTGGAGGAGATGTGCTCAAAGAGATGGCAAAAGATCAAGGATTTGAAACTGATAGGGATGATTTTTGGGATACAGAAGAAGGAATGAACTTTCTTAATATCAGAAAAGGAAATCCTGAATTTGACAAACAAGTAGATGAAAAATTAAAAAAAATATTTCTTACTGAAGATGTAATAATTACAAGTTATACTTTGCCATGGTTGGTACAAGACGGAATAAAAATCTGGCTTGCAGGATCTCATGAAAACAGTGCAAAAAGAATGACCATGAGAGATGATATCTCCATGTCTGATGCTCTTGAAATTGTTAAAAAAAGATATGATGAAAATAAGACTCTATATCACAGACTCTATGGGTTTAATTTTGGCGAGGACTTGTCTGTGTTTAGTATAGTGATACATACTGATGACCTTGGACCTAAACAAGTTCTTGAACAAGCAAAAAGTGCGGTAAAAAAATACTATGACTCTCAAACAATTACAAAATCTTAGAGTAATAGACCAAGACATCACTAATGATGCTCATGGGACATATTATGATAAAAGATCAATTGAGCAATTATTGGAGTATGGTTTTATCTTGCTGGACAAGCCAAATGGTCCTACAAGCCACGAGACAGTGGCATGGGTAAAAAAGATTCTACATGTGCCAAAAGCAGGACATAGCGGTACACTTGATCCACAAGTGTCTGGAGTCTTGCCAATAGGGTTTGGTGAGGCAACTAAAGCGCTTATAGTGTTATTGTTGGGACCTAAAGAATATCATGCACTTGGAAGACTGCATGTACTTCCTCCACAAGAAAAATTATCTGATGTGCTCAAACAACTTACTGGCAAAATATTTCAAAAACCACCGCAACGCTCTGCAGTGTCAAGGCAAACTAGAATACGACATGTATATGAAATTGAAGTAGTAGAACAAAAGGAAAGATTGTTGCTTCTTAGAATTTTATGTGAAGCAGGTACGTATGTGAGAAAAATATTCTATGATATGGGTGAAATTCTCAGTGAGGGTGCAACAATGATTGAACTTAGAAGGACCAGGGTGGGACATTTCAATGAAGAATCTAATCTTGTAAAGATGCATGATCTTGTTGATGCATATGCATTATGGAAAGAAAATGGGGATGACACAAAGCTTCGAAGAATAATCATGCCAATAGAACTTACATTAAGTGAGATAAAGTCAGTTGTAATACGGGACTCTGCAGTAGATGCATTATGTCATGGTGCGCAACTTGCAATACCTGGAATTTTGGAAATATCTTTTGGACTAAAACGTGGAGATCTGGTGGCAATATACACTCAGAAAGGAGAGGTTGTTGCACTGGCAGAGGCAATATTAAATGAAGATGAAATTGTTGAAAATACAAAAGGATTTGCTTTTAAAATAAAGAGAATAATCATGGCTCCTAATACGTATCCGAAGAATTGGAGATCAAAGGCTGTAGTTAACAGTTAAAAGGGAATCAACTTAAAATTTTCAAGTTGATACCAAAAGGTGCTGCTATATTTTTTATAGTTGGTTTGATAGCAGCTGGATTTTTAGGAATTTACTTGTCTCACATTGCAAATCAAATTCCTGTGTTGGTGTATGTGAGTGGTCCGTCTCTTACCGTAATACCTGACAAGATAAACTATCACATGGGAGAACCAGTCAAAATCCGAGTGATAAACTCAGGAACTGTGCCTCTTTTGTTTTCTGATTCATCATATGGTGTCAAAATTGAGCAACTTGATGGCACTGTGATATATTCTCCAGTCTCTGCTCAAGTTGTATCAAAACTAGAACCAAAGGAGGAAAAGATCTTTGTTTGGGATCAGACTAAAAATGATGGAAGCAAAGCATATCAGGGAAGATATCGTATAGTTTCAAGTACAAATGATTCCAACATGTTGAGGGAATCTGTTACAATAAACATCCTCAAGTAGTTGTGATATGGTGAAAAAATTACCCTTCTCTTACAGTAATATATGGTAGGTTTTGCAACGAAATTGAATTGGCGAAATAATGCCGGGGTCGCCTAGCCTGGTAGGGCGCGCGCCTGGAAATTCATTACCATAAAGCGCGTACTCGCAAGGGTTCGAGAGTTCAAATCTCTCTCCCGGCGCCTCTTAATTCCAATTCTTTTTGCTTGAAAATCACAATATGTCATAAATTCTATAACGTGGATTCTAAACGTTAGAGAAATAATCTATGATCAAAATAAAGAGAATTTATGAAAAATATTCTGCCGATGATGGTTTTCGAGTATTGGTTGATAGGCTATGGCCTAGAGGAATATCCAAGCCTCATTCACATGTAGATCTATGGCTAAAAGAAATAGCGCCAACAAATGACTTGAGGAAATGGTTTTCACACGATGCTGCCAAATGGAAGTCCTTTGAAATAAAATATCGTAAGGAATTACAAGAAAACAAAATGCTGATTGAGACTATCAAAGATCTTGAAAAAAAGCACCACACCATCACGCTACTTTTTTCTGCAAAAGATGAGCAACATAACAATGCTATGGTTTTACAAAGGTTTATGCTTGATATGTAGTGAATGATGGAAACACAATGACTGAAATAATTCGAATGTTATACTAAAAACATGGTCCAAGATTTTCTAGCAGATTTGGTAAAATCAATAGTAACACTACTTGTAGTTATTGATCCAATTGCAAGTGTGCCTATAATAATTGCGCTTACCGGAAAAATGGAAAAGAAACAGAGGACCTCTGTCTCAAATGTTACTATAGTGACTGTAGCAATTCTTCTCTTTGTTTTTGCATTTGTAGGATCTACAATTCTTTCCACTTTTGGCATCTCAATATTTAGTTTCATGATTGCAGGAGGAGTGTTACTCTTTCTTGTTTCAATCGAATTGTTGACACATGGCGAATGGAGATTTGGAAGTCAAAGCTTGCAAGATGAATCTGGGATTGTACCACTAGCTTTTCCGCTGCTTGCAGGGCCTGGAGCTCTAACTCTGGTAATATTGTCCTTTGAAACATACGGTATGTGGGTTACTATAATCTCAATTGCCGTTGTATTAGGCATAACCTATGCAATTCTCAGATCAGTTTCTCCAATAT
The DNA here is from genome assembly GCF_900143675.1 of Candidatus Nitrosotalea sinensis. Taxonomy (NCBI): domain Archaea; kingdom Thermoproteati; phylum Nitrososphaerota; class Nitrososphaeria; order Nitrosotaleales; family Nitrosotaleaceae; genus Nitrosotalea; species Nitrosotalea sinensis. The sequence continues at coordinate 7,712 of NZ_FRFC01000001.1, read as the reverse complement.
ATCGACTGCTTGGAAAGAGAGGCTCGATGATTGTGACAAGGATATTTGCAATCATAATAGCTGCATTTGCAGTCCAGTTTGTGATTGATGGAATAAAGCAAGTATTTCATTGATTTTTGGCATCTACAACTTGATTTCCAAAAATGTATATGAATACAAACAAAATATTGTCAAAGATTAATATTCCAAAATACAAAAAATAATTCATGTTTCCAGAACGTTGCTCCATACGGGAAAAGGGAAGAGATTGTCCAATGCCGCCTGAATTTGCGATATCTGTCAAGTCAAATGATGGGGAGTATATGGTTGGGGTCACATGTGATAGGCACAAAGCTGCATTTACAGAAAAATTAACATTATTGCAAAAAGATGGTAAAGTACCACAAGGGACAATCAACTTTACTGGATTGAAACCTGTGGGTACTAGTTGTATCAAAGTAGATCCAGATGAATTAATTCAGTTGTAATGATTTTGTATTGTTAATTTCCTTTTACTTGATAAATTGGCTTTTTGTCCGAAAGTGCATATATTAAATTTTTAACTGCAATTTCAGCCATCTGTTTTCTTGTTTCTACTGTTGCACTTCCACTATGCGGCATCAGTATTACATTATCAAGTCTTGTTAATGGATTCTTGGAATCCGTAGGTTCTTTTTGAAATACATCAAGAGCTGCGCCTGCAATTATTTTTCTTTTCAATGCTGCTACAAGATCTGTTTCATCTATTATCTTGCCTCTTGCAGTGTTGATAAGAAATGAAGTATTTTTCATCTTCTTGAGTAATTTCAGATTTACAACTTTGTCTGTTTGTGATGTATGAGGAGAATGTATGCTGACTACATCACTAGTTCTAAAAAGTTCGTCAAGTGATACGTATGTTACTTTTAATTTCTTTTCCTCTTCTTTTGATAAGCGAGTTCTATTATGATATATTATGTTCATCTCAAAACCTGCTGCTCTTTTTACCACTGCTTTTCCTATTCTACCCATTCCGAATATGCCGAGAGTTTTTTGATACAGGTCAGTTCCGAGAAACTCGTATGGGCCAAATATTGTCTTCCATTTGTTGTTGCGAATTAGTTTATCTCCTTCTGGTATTCTTCTAAACAGAGATAGCATTAGAGCCATTGTAAGATCTGCAGTGGCCCGAGTCAATACTTCTGGTGTGTATCCTACTGTGATGCCTCTCTTCAATGCGGTTTTGACATCTATGTGGTCATAGCCCACACTATATGTTGAAATTGCCTTGAGATTCTCTCCGGCATTTATGACCTCTGAGTCTATGATGTCATAAGGATAGCAAAGAAGGCCATCTTTGTCCCCTATCTTTGACATCAATAGTTTCTTTGGCATTGGAATCTTTCCAGTATGTATTTCTACACTGTGTTTTTTTTCAAGTTCTTTTAGAGCAAAATCGTGAATTTTACGTGTAATTAAGATCTTCATTCATACTGGTAAATCAGGAGACGATTTTAAGCGTATTCTGTAACTGGAATTTGATGATTTACAATAACTCATTTATAATTAAACTTGGTAACCATATGTGATTGAAACACAAAGAGGAGTTTGCTATTTGTGTACAGTGTAGGAATCCGCTAGAGAAATGTGTCTGCGTATGTCCTTTCTGTGGAGAGCGTGACAAGTGTGAGTGTGCTTTATTTGATGCTGCTACCGGCGGTTGAATTTGATCTAGGAATTTATAGCATTATTAATATTTGATGAGAGTCTAGATTCTACATGTCCTCTATTGATTTAACTTGGGTTATTGGCGGTCCTCAAGGAGGAGGAGTTGAGACTGCGGCAAATATTTTTGCTGGAGCTTGTGCTGGTTGCGGATTGCAAGTGTTTGGAAAAAGAGAATATTATTCCAACATAAAAGGGGAACACAGCTACTTTGGAGTTCGTGTATCTGACAAAACAATTAGATCTAATGTAAGTGGCATTACAATGCTTGTAGGGTTTGATGCTGAAACAATATTCCGACATGCTGATGATGTATTCGATGACGGTGCAATTGTATACGAATCTGATTTGTCTGCAATAAAAATAGATGAAATACCTACACTTGATGCACCCTTCAAGTCTAGGCTCAAAAAATACCTAGAATCTAAAAACAAACCTTTCACAATACAGGGATTGCTTGATGATTCAAAAGAAAGAGGCGTCATGCTTTATCCTGTATCATTTAAAGAAATTTTAGCTAACTTGTCTGAAGAGACAAAGAATCCAAAAATTCGTGGAATGTTTCGTATGCAAAATGTTCTTGCAGTGTCTGTATCACTTGGATTATTGGGGCTTCCACCTGCTACATTGTTAAAATCTGTATCATCTATCTTTTCTAGAAAAGCAGAGATTGGAGAAATGAATAAGACTGCTGCAAATTACGCATATAATCTTGCTACTGTGAAATATCCAAAATTTAGGTACCAGTTACCCCAAATTGCAAAAAAAGACAGTACCATTCTAGTCCAGGGATTTCAATCTACTGGACTTGGCAAGATAGCATGCGGTTGTAGATTCCAATCCTATTATCCAATTACTCCAGCATCTGATGAAAGTGTGTTTTTAGAATCAAATGAAATATTTGATGTAGAAAACAGTAGGCCTGGATCTACACTAGTAGTACAAACTGAAGATGAAATATCTGCAATTGGTATGATAATTGGAGCAGCTCTTACGGGAACACGATCTGCAACAAGTACTTCTGGTCCTGGCTTTTCTTTGATGGCTGAATCTCTTGGCTGGGCTGGAATAAATGAAGTTCCAATTGTAGTTACATTATACCAGAGAAGTGGTCCATCTACTGGTCTTCCGACAAGACATGGACAAGATGATTTACAATTTGCAATTCATGCAGGACACGGAGATTTTCCAAGGATTGTATATGCATCAGGTGATACTGAAGAAGGATTCTATGATACTGCAAAATGTTTCAACTTTGCAGATGTATACCAAATACCTGTAATACATATGATGGACAAATTCATTGCAAGTACTGTCTCTACCGTTAAAAGATTTGATCCTACAAAAATAACAATAGAGCGAGGAAAACTTTTAGAAAAAATTGACAGTCAGGGATATGTCCGATTTGCACCTTCTCCTGATGGAATATCTCCAAGATCAAGACTCGGGCTAGAGAATGGAATCTTTTGGAATACTGGTGATGAGAGTGACGTGATTGGGCATATATCCGAAGATCCTGAAAATCGCATATACAAGATGGATAAACGTGCACGCAAATTGGATGTCGCACTAGAAAAGATACCAAAAGAAGATCAAGCCGTAAACCACGGAATAGCGGATTATTGCATTGTTAGCTGGGGTTCTACAAAGGGGCCTATTCTAGATGCTATGGAAATGCTCCAAAAGGAGGGGTATAAGGTTGGGTTTATCCAGATCAAAATGTTACATCCGTTCCCTGCACAATATGTGCAATCCTTGCTTGGAGGAGTAAAGACAATCATCGACATAGAAGCAAATCACTCTGGGCAAATGGGCTCACTTGTCAATGAATATTTGGATAGAAAAGTTGACTATTACATATTAAAATACACTGGCAGACCAATGACTTGTAATGAAGTCTTTGATGCTGTCAAGAAAATCATTGATAACAAAGCAGAGAAAAAACAGGTGCTAAAATATGGTGTCTAATGTAGCTGATTACAAAACTGAGGTACACAATGACTGGTGTCCGGGATGCGGAGACTTTGGTATAGTAAGTGCGATACAGATGGCTCTAGCAGAAATGGACATACCAAGACACAAGGCAGCCATATTCTCAGGTGTCGGATGTTCTGGTAAAACCTCACATTATGTCAATACCTATGGAGTTCATACTTTGCATGGCAGAGTGTTGACTTTTTCACAAGGTGCCAAGCTTGCAAATCCTGAGATGACTGTGGTTGCAGTCGGGGGAGATGGTGATGGACTAGGAATTGGTGCAGGACATTTTGTTGCTGCAGGGAGAAGAAATGTGGATATGACTTACATCATATTCAATAATGGAGTTTATGGATTAACAAAAGGTCAGGCATCTCCTACTCTGAAACTTGGATTAAAAACTAAATCTCTGCCAGAACCAAATGTCAATCAATCTGTAAATCCTATTGCATTGGCAATTGCAAGTGGTTATACATTTGTTGCACGCGGATATGCATATGATGTAAGACAACTTAAGGATTTGATAATTGCAGCAGTAAAACATAGAGGATTGTCATTTCTCGATGTATTACAACCATGTCCTACTTACAATGACATCAATACTAGAGATTGGTTTTCGGGAATGGACAATATTGATGAAATTACGAATAAACCCAGGCCCAGAATATACAAGCTTGAGGATACTGGTTATGATGCATCTGTACACATTGATTCTCCGGATGAGGAGAACGAGAAACTTACCCAAGCCTTGATAAAATCAAATGAATGGGATTCCAAGATTCCTACTGGAATATTTTACAAAAATGAGATAATTGCACCATATGATGAAAGAATGTCCGAAAGAATTCCAAATTATGTGGAAAATCCTCCCTCTAATCAAGAAATCTCTTCTGGAAACAAATCAATAACCAACATTTCAAAGATATTGGATTCTCTGCAAGTATAGATAGTGGATATGTTGATTCTTTCTAGTATTGACAGAATCGTTATTAGCATGTTCTGAAGAAGAGTAATTCTAGTTTGAATCTAGAAGAAGTTAACAAAATATTTCGAAAATCAATAATCGATGGATATTTTGAACCAAATCTCGTGAAACTAGATTTCAAAAAATCAAACTTCAAACATCCTACCATAAGAGATGATGGACTGATGCAGACAAACCTGTTACACCTTTTCTTTGATATTGATACAGGATCTGATTATCCTGATGGTGATGAATGGTTTATGGCCGAATTTCTTTTTCCATATGGAATAAAAATTCCAGATAGTCTCAAGGGTCCTGATTATTTTAGCACTTTATCGGTAGGGGAAGGAAAGAATTTTTGGAGACATCGGGAATTAATTCGATACAAATATGGAAAATCAAAGAAACTAGAAGAATCACTTGATTTTATTGAAAAAAAATATCGTGAATTACATTCTATGCTAGAACCTTTAGAAAAAGAAATTAAATAATCTTCCATTCGTTTTCTGTAAAATGATATGTCTGATCCTCTGAATTTGATATGATCTTCCATCTTCCTGTCATGTCGTCAAATTGGTATGATATCTTGATGATGTCAATTGGCATTTTTTTTGGATCTAGGTGATATGGTAATAATTCTAAAACAAAGTCAATCTTGTCTACTGCCGTATCAAATGAATGTCTGTCATCTAGATCTATTGTGAAAATAATATTGGGTTTTCCAGAAAAGCCAATGTAGACACATAAACTCTTTCCTCCACCTCTTCTACGTTTCATTTCTTTTATTATTCCCTTGATCTTCTCCCATCTTTGTATTCCAAACTGTTTGAAGAATTCGTCATTAAATGACCATGGAAATGTGATATCTAATAGAGTTGTAAAGTCATCTTCCTGGGCGGCATTTGGATCCTCTTGTACGTTGAACAATTTGTGTAAAGTGCTATACAACACTTCAGTCTCCCATGGAGATATGCCATAAAATTTCAGGTATAGTGGAAGTTTTGCACTCATTTATGGAATGATAGTGAAAATTTCTAATTAAAGGTTCACTACTGTTGAATAATTTTCTAACTGTGGTTTGTTAATTATTAGGATTCAAACCCTGTAAGATTTGAATGCTCAGACCTGAAATCCTAAAATACGTTTTGATTATCTGTTTTGGTTAATTTTTTCTTTGATCTGGATGCATTTTCAAATGATACCGTGCTGCAGTGGATTTGTGCAATCAAAAACTTGATGGACTAGAATTATTTTTTTAATACTGCACACACCGGTAACATCTAATTTTTTTTAAATGAAATTACACCATCTTCTAAAAAACGATAACTTTCTAATTTTAGAAATTAAAAAACAATCTTTCTATTTTTTGGGAAATTTAGAGGATCCATAATTTTATAAAAAATTGCATAGAACATTCTTATAGTGCTATCTTTAGACTAGAAGAATTGAAATCAGTTTTAGCTTTCGTTTTGATCTTTTCTGTAGTTGTAATGTCTACTGGAACAATTCCTGGTTTGTCATATACTCAAAATGCTTTTGCATCTTCGCCACCATCTGCATCAGTTACGTCGCCTGCCAATGGTGCCACATTAGCGTCTAGCACTGTAACAATAACAGGCACTGCATCTTCCTCATCAAATACTGTAACCAGTGTACAAGTATCAATTGATGGCGCGCCATATGTGACTGCTACAGGAACAACTATCTGGTCTTATACTGCCAATGGACTTGCAAATGGAGTCCATTCTATTACTGCCAAGGCAATAGATAACCAAGGACTGATTGGGTATAGCACAAATGTCCTCACAGGAGCCACAATACCTACAGGTAATGGACAGGAACTAGTCTTTGATCCTGCAAATGGAAATATCTATGTTGCAAATATTGCTCAAGGTACTATCTCTGTAATTAGCAGCACTACAAACCATGTAATAAGCACGATATCTGGAATCCCTGGCCCAACGGGTATTGCTTATGACTCTGTAAACGGTTACCTTTACACAGCAAATTATAATTTTAATAATATTTCTGTAGTAGATACAGCAACCAATCACGTTGTGACCACGATTAGTGCGGGTGGTGTTCAACCATTTGGTGTAGCATATGTTCCAAACGGCAAGATCTATGTTGCCAACACAGGGAGCAACACGGTCTCTGTAATCGATCCTTCGACAAATACTATCGTTGGAACCATTCCTGCTGGTGCTCATCCACAAGATTTCGCATATGATTCTACAAGTCATCTTCTTTATATGACAAACCAAGGATCTAACAATGTCTCTGTAATTGATCCTTCGACCAACACTGTTGTTGCCACAATCTCAGTAGGTATCTCACCAAGAGGCATATCATATGATCCTGCAAACGGTGACATGTATGTTGCAAACTTTAACTCTAACACTGTCTCTATAATCGACACTTCAACCAACACTGTTTCTAGTATTTCTACAGGTTCTAGCGGTGGTCCAAATGGTGTAGCATTTGATCCAGCTAACGGATTTGTCTACGTGCCAGACTTTGCAGGTACGAGACTAAATGTAATAGATTCTGCAACCAACGCTTTCATAAATCCGGTCATACTTCCAAGTGCTCCTTACTATTACTATGCAATATTTGATCCAGTAAACTCTGATATCTACATAACTAGTGGCACTAACGTTGCAATAATCCAGACTCAGACACAATTTACAGTTACAGTGCAGGACACAACAGCACCTGTTGTCACAGTCCCAGCACCAATTACCACATCAGCTACTGGTCCATCCGGTGCTGTAGTAACATTTACCACATCTGCAACAGACCCAGATGACACTGCAGGTCCTGTCCAATGCAACACAGCTTCAGGTTCCACATTCCCAATAGGTACAACCACCGTAACATGTACTTCGACTGATACTAACAGTAACACTGGTACTGCATCATTTACAGTTACAGTGCAGGACACAACAGCACCTGTTGTCACAGTCCCAGCACCAATTACCACATCAGCTACTGGTCCATCCGGTGCTGTAGTAACATTTACCACATCTGCAACAGACCCAGATGACACTGCAGGTCCTGTCCAATGCAACACAGCTTCCGTCCACAC